>JBCBCD010000349.1:0-6977 GCA_038530915.1 Bacteroidota bacterium | reverse complement strand
AAACTTGTATTAGATAGTAAGAAAATCGAGCTTAAAATAAAGATCAAAAGATCAAAAGATCAAAAAACATCCAAATGCGATACATCATTCTCCTTTTCAAATAGAAAATCCTGACCAGTAAACCTGACTAAATATAATCCTGTGTTGGTGTGATGGAAGTTATCCATTGTACTGAGTGGTAGGTTTTGCAAAACAGCCATCATTGCTCTCATTGCACGACCATGGCTACAAACCAATATCTTCTTTTCGGGCCTTGCTTTGATGTGTTCTACAAATTTTTGCATTCTGGTTCCTAATTCAAGTGCACTTTCCCCATTGGCCAAACTAACGTTATATTGGCCACTGTTCCATGCATTCACCACTTCCATGTATTTTTCAATCATATCGGGTGTGCTTTTTTTGCCTTCGTGATCACCCCAGGATATTTCATTGATTTCAGACATTTGCAACCAGGGCAAGCCAGTTTGGATAAAGGGAGACATGGTTTCGTGGGTGCGTTTTAATTTTGAAGTGATTAATAATTCAAAGGGTATATCCCCGTATTTTTTAAAAAAAGCAGCAGCCTGTTTTTGACCGGTTTCATTCAAACTAGAATCGACTCCACTTCCTTGAACCATTTTTTTACGATTGTATTCCGTTTCTCCATGTCTAAGGATGTATAGGAGTTTGTGGTTTTCCATGTTTTTTATACTTTGAGTTAGTATTAATAGTAGTGATGTTACTTTCGCTCAAATATAGCAATAAACTCTGCCAGCATGCTTTCTATTTTGATTCCCATATATAATTTTGATTGCAATGAGCTGGTGCAGCGATTGTCTCACCAAGCCAATTATAATTCTTATGAAATTGAGATTATTTGTATGGATGATGCTTCTAGTCCTGAATTTAGAGTTATCAATGCAGGATTAAAAGATTTACCGCATGTTAAATACTTTCAACTCTATTCTAACCTTGGGAGGGCTCATATTCGAAATGAATTAGCAAGAGTAGCTCAGTTTTCCTATTTGTTATTTATGGATTGCGATTCCATGCCACATGATGACTATTACTTAGAAAGATATACCCGCTTACTACCAACTGAGCAAATCATCTGTGGTGGTAGAAGCTATCAAATTGAACGACCTGACGATCAACGGTTTTTATTGCATTGGACATACGGGACTGAGAGAGAGCAAAAAGATGCAGCTACAAGAAACAAGACACCGCATCATGGATTTATGACCAATAATTTTTTGATCCCCAAACACATTATGGAACAATTTCCTTTTGATGCTGAAATCAAACAATATGGTCACGAGGATACTTTGTTTGGGTTTAAATTAAAAGAGGTAGGTATTCCTATTCATCACATTGATAATCAATTGTTGCATATTGGATTGGAGGAAAGGAGTATTTTTTTGGAAAAACAAAAGAAAGCGATAGAGAACCTTGTCGAATTAAAAGCCCAATATCCAGAATTACAAACACGTTTAACACAATTTGCAGATAAATTTGAAGGTGTTTGGTATTCATGGATTATGAGATTTTTATTACGAGTATTGAGATCAAAGATGGAAACAGATTTGAATGCTGATCCTCCGAGTATCAAGGCATTAGATATGATAAAAATGGAGCAGTATTTGCAATTAAGAAGGAAACAGAAATACAAAAGTTGAAAAAGCTCCTAACAAAAGTGTCTTTTTTGATTTTTGTCGTCCTATACATGTTTGGAACTTTTAAAACCTACAAAAAATAAATTATCATGAAACAATTCCTCATCTTGACTTTATTAATGGCATTTGTTTTCACAACAAATGCTCAGGAGTTTTCATTAAAAGAAGCTCAAAAGGGAATGAGTGACGGAGTACACAATGCACTAGTGATCGAATTGACTGGTATAAGTGAAAAAGATGCCATTGATATCTGGAAAAATTTCTTTAAAGATTACAAAAGCAAGCCTAAGAAAGTAAAACGTTCTGATGACTGGATGTGTGATGATGCACAAATTAAAACCATTAGTGATAATACAATTGATGTATATGCCAACTTTGAAGGGGTTAAGGCAAATACTGTAGTTTCTGTGTGGTTTAATTTGGGTGGAGCTTATGTTTCTTCTAGCTTAAATCAAGATCAATTCCAGGCTGCAGCTAATTTCATGCGTTCTTATAGAATGAAAATAGATCAGTTTGCTGCTGAAGCTGATTTAGTTGAACAGGAGAAAATCATGAAAGACATGGAAAAAGACTTAAAGAAGCTTGAAAAGGACAAAGAAGACTACGAAAAGAAAATCGAAGAAGCTAAAGCACTAATTGCTGAAATGGAAAACAACATCAAGCAAAATGGTGAAGAACAAGTCTCTAAGAAAGCTGAGATAGAAGCTCAATCCAAAGTTGTTGAAAATGCTAAGCAAGAAGTGAAAAAGTATAACTAGTGTAGGGTTTAGGGTGTAGTGTGTAGAGCCCCCTACACACTACACTTTACACACTACACTTTTTCAAAGCCAACCATCTTAACCAAAATGAGAAATCTATTTTTTATCTTCTCCTTTATCGCCATTGTTGCTGCTGGACTCATTCTGTATTTTGTCCCAAAGCTTTGGTGGATCAATCTTTTCACCCTTCCTGTAGTACTTATTGGTGTGTATGACATGATCCAGAAGAAGCACGCCATCATGCGTAATTTTCCCCTATTTGGTCGAGGACGTTATGTATTGGAAGATTTACGTCCTAAGCTTTATCAGTATTTTATTGAGTCTGATACTAATGGTAGACCGCTATCCAGGATTTCCCGTTCGGTCGTTTATCAAAGGGCGAAAGATGTACTGGATACCACTCCATTTGGTACACAGTTGGATGTTTATCAAGAAGGTTATGAATGGATGAACCATTCTATTGGAGCTTTGGATGCACACAAATTGGATCAAGATCCTCGAGTGAAAGTAGGTGGGCCTTTATGCCAACAACCTTATGAAGCCAGCATTTTTAATATTTCGGCCATGAGCTATGGTTCTTTAAGTAAAAATGCGATTGAGGCTTTGAATGGTGGTGCCTCAGCAGGTGGATTTGCCCATAACACCGGAGAAGGTGGGATCAGTCCTTATCACGAGAAATACCAAGGTGATTTAATCTATCAAATTGGTACTGGTTATTTTGGTTGTAGAGCAGAGGATGGTGATTTTTCTCCAGAATTATTTAGCAAAATTAGCCAGCGACCTAGCGTGAAAATGATAGAATTAAAGCTTTCACAAGGAGCAAAGCCCGGACATGGTGGCATCTTGCCTGCGAAGAAAAACACTGCTGAAATAGCTAAAATTCGAAATGTAGAACCGGGAACTGCAGTGCTTTCTCCACCTTTTCACAAGGCATTCAATACACCAAAAGGGCTATTGGAGTTTTTAAATGAAATGCGTGTGTTGTCCAATGGAAAACCAGTTGGCTTTAAGTTATGTGTAGGTCGTAAAAGTGAATTCATAGCGATTTGTAAAGCGATGATAGAGACCAAATTGTATCCGGACTTCATTGCTGTGGATGGGGGCGAGGGAGGTACAGGAGCCGCTCCACTAGAATTTTCCAATGCAGTAGGAGCTCCTTACAAAGAAGGTTTGGCCTTTGTCTATGACGCTTTAGTTGGTTTTGGATTAAAAAAACACATCAAATTATTTGCCTCCGGGAAAATCCTTACTGGTTTTGATATGTTCAAAGCATTTGCTTTAGGTGCTGATGCCTGTTACAGTGCTCGCGGTATGATGCTGGCATTGGGCTGCATACAAGCCTTGGAATGCAATAAAAATAGCTGCCCCACAGGTGTAGCTACCCAAAAGCCGGAATTGGTACAAGGTTTGGTTGTTGCTGATAAAAAATTCAGAGTAGCAAGTTATCATCACGAAACGGTGAAAAGTTTTATAGAACTACTAGCTGCGGCAGGATTGGATCATCAAGATAAAATCAACCGTCATCAGGTCTTCCGGCGATTGGATTTGAATCAAAGTCGTCCATTTAGTGAGATCTTTCCTTACATACCGGTTGGAGCTTTACTAGAAGAAGAGAGTGTGCCAAAGAATTGGCTGAGAGATTGGAAGGAGGCAAGGACGGATACTTTTGTGTCGAGTATTTATTGATGGGAGTTATCAATTTTTTAGCTAAATTGATAAAAATCTTGTATTTTAATTTTTAAAAAGAGTAGATGATAGAAGTTAGAGACCATATAGAAGCGAAGCCTGCAGTAATGCTTGGTAAGCCAGTTATCAAAGGGACTCGAATAACCGTAGAGTTACTGCTGAGAAAGTTAGCAGATGGTTATGAAGCTAGTGAGATAACTCAAATGTATCCACACATTAAGCTTAATGATATCTTTGCTGCAATATCCTATGCTGCATTAGTTATTGAAAGTGAAGAAGTGATAAAAGCTGCTTAAAGGATGATTTTAGCTGATGAAGGATTAAATGGTAATATAGTATCGCTACTAAGAGAAAATCAACTTGATGTTGATTGGGTTTTAGAAATTGAAGCTGGCTTGAGTGATGAAGCTGTTATTGAACTTGCAAAAAAGAATAATAAAATTTTAATTACAGAGGATAAAGATTTTGGTGAATGGGTTTTTGCTCATAAGATTAGTGGACTAACAATAATCTTCTTGAGATACGAAAAAATCGACTTTGAATTGATTATTGACTTTCTAATAGATTTATTAAATGATATTTTAAAAAGTACAAATATTCAAGAGTCTCCAAAGTATGAGTTTATTACTATAAATAAGAATAAAATCAGACGTAGGGAAATTTGATCGCATAATCAAATTTGTGATAAACTTGAGACCGCTACTTTCTCATTAACTAATTTCAGTTTTAATTCTATGAAAAACATTTCCTTCCTACTAATCGTGATTTTCCTATCGAGTTGTTCGTACAGAGCGATAGAAGACATTCCTACTTATTTTGAGTTAGTAAATAAAGCCGAGTTATCGATATGCAAGGGAGAATACCAGGAAGCTTCTGATTTTTACGATCTTTCTTTTAAAGAAATAGAGAAGCCATTGGGAAAAGATGTTTTCAATGCGGCCTTAGCAAGTCAATTGGCAGACTTACCTGAAAGAAGAAATCAGTACTTACAAATCTTAATCAATAATTTAGATGAAATTAGTTTTTTGAAGCATAAGTTTGTCTATAGCTACATGACAAAAGAGGAATGGCAACAATTGATGGACCAAAGAGAGCTTGCTTATAACACAAGCTTAAAGGAGGAAATGAAGCAAATAGTTGAAAGAGACCAGCATCTGAGACCTATGTATGATTCACATGATGAAGAGATCAATGCCAATCGCAAAATGAATCTTGCTCGTATTTTTCAAATGACTGATTCTACCGGACTGCCTTCACAATTTGAGTTGGGGTATGATGATGATTTAAAGGGTCAAGATTATCATATTGTATTGCATCATACTGCTCAAAGAAGAAGTCGTGACAAATCTGTTGTTGATTTAGAACCCTTTCTTTTAGAAGCTGTGGAGGAAGGAAGAATTGATCCTGAAACTGCTATATTTTACATGAACTTTCAAAATGATCCTGAAAAAGGAAGATTTGAAGTGTATTCCAGTTGGCAATACCAACATGATTTACTGCCGGATAGTCTCAACAATAAAGTATGGCGAGCAAAACTTACTGCCGAACAAAAGTTAGCAGCCAACAAAATCAGAGCCAACTGGCATGCCAATTCATTGGAAGACATTGCCATAAAATCAAAATTTGTTGCCAATAATGATTTGCCTTTTATTTTCTCTTGTGTGAAAAACTCTATTGGAAAATTAAAATATGATTTTGATAAAGCAACGGCTTTGGAGCAGTATGTGGCTTTTACTTCTTTTATGGAGGAGAATTGATGGCAAGTAGATCTTTGGATACAAAACCAATAAAAGCCGAATAATTTTCTCTAAGATATTAGAGCTAGAGAGGCATTCTAAAATTGATAATACAATTGATATTCAGAAAATAGTCGGAAAGAAATTAAGTAAAAGCAAACAAAAATCAGGAGGCAAGGACTTATATTTATTTGACAATGATTAAGAAAGAGGTGGACAATAATAAGTGAAGTAAGTATATTATTAAAGAAAAAATATGACACTTCAGATAAAAATACCGAAAGATTTAGAATTGAATGAGTTTGAATTGCTCATGAACTTAGCAGCTAAGTTATTTGACAGAGGCTTGATTTCATCTGGTCAGGCTGCTGAAATGGTGAATATTTCTAAAAGAGCTTTTCTAGAAATAGTGGGTAGTTATGGAGTTTCGATTTTTCAATATGATGAAGAGGAATTAGATAATCTATAAGGACAATAATTATTTCGGATTTCAAGAATCTAACTCATTAAAAAAAGTACTGGATTCATATCATAACATTGTTCTAAAACCATTAAGAATAGTTTGGGTTATTTTAATTGTATTTAACTCATCAAAAGAATGATTGATAAACCCAAAAGTCTAAAGCGATTACCCCATATACTCACCATCTCCCCAAAAAGAATCTTCTTGGTAGATGGCTTGGGAGCTTTACTTTCTGCTGCTTATTTGGGCATTTTGATGGTTGTTTTGAATGAGTATTTTGGGATGCCAGTATCAGTACTTTATGTCTTGGCCGGTATCGCTTGTTTTTTTGCAGTTTATTCGCTCAGCTGTCATTTCTTTTTGAAGAAAAACTGGAAACCCTTTCTGGGCTTTATCATGACTGCCAATCTTTTGTACTGCGTTTTGACCTTGGTATTGGTGATTTATCATTTTAATGGACTTACCACTCTTGGTGTGGTCTATTTTATACTTGAAATGTTTGTTATCATCTGGATAGTTAGTCTAGAAAGAAAAGTTTACCAAAGTTTATAAGAGAGTTGCTATGATCCTAAGAGTATTTTTAAATTTCTAGCTTCTGAAAACCAATATTTTATGAACCTAGCTTCCTATTTACTCAGTTGCTTAGCTCGCTAAACGCCTTCGAAAATATTTTGCTAGAACC
>JBCBCD010000348.1:1293-6990 GCA_038530915.1 Bacteroidota bacterium | reverse complement strand
GCTAAAAAATTCCCTCGATCAAAAAAAGCAATCTAATATTGCTCGAGTACTTAAAATCTTTTTATTTTGATATTGCGGGTATCTGAATTTTAACTTGATCTAACTTCATGTAATATTTTTTATTCCTTAATGTGGAAAATGAAATCATATTTTCATCATCTATTGTAATCTTGATGCTTTTACCATCTTGATCTTCTATTTTTATACTTTCAATTCCGGGATATTTTACTGTACACTTTCCGCCATTTTTTGAAAGAATTACCAATTGTACCGTTTCATTATCCCACTTTGCCGATACTTCAAAATTTCCTCTGGCCATTAGTCCTTTAAATGAACCTTTCTTCCATTTATAAGGCACTGCAGGAAGGGGTTCGATACATCCCTCGTGGCTTTGCAAGAGCATCTCAGCAACACCTGCCATTGTGCCCAAGCTACCATCAATTTGGAATGGAGGGTGAACGGTCCAAAGGTTGGGAAGCGTCCTGTCTTTAATAAATTTTGAATAGGCTTCACGGGCTTTCTCCGCTTCCTTTGTTCTTGCACGGCAATTCATGCGGTGTGCCAGGGCCCAACCCGTTGTATTATTACCTCTGAAACCTAGCGTTTTACTAGCTGCTGAAATCCATTCAGGTGTATTTGAATTGATTAATGTTCCGGGGTACAAGGGACATAAATGGGAAATATGCCTGTGATGGTATTCTCCGATTTCGCCATATGCTTTTTCTTCACGGAATTCTTTAATCTGTCCGGAGGTTCCTATTAGAATTGGATCCAGCTTTTTAATTTGATCTTTAACTGATAAGAGGAAGTCATTCTTTTCACCTAAAATATCTGCAGCTTTTAATAAATCGTTGTGATTTTCCCATACAAAGCCCTGATCAAATGTACACCCCTTGGTCATGTAATATTCTCCATTGTGCTTTTGTTCTGGCGAGGCAGAGTGATTGACAAGCAGTAGATTATTTCCAGAAGGGACTAAGGTTTTTGATAAGAATTTACTCATCTCGAGGATACAAGGATACCCAACCTCTTTCAAGAAAGAAGTATCTCTGGTGAATTCGTAATATTCCCAGAATAATTTGGAGGTGAACCCGCCAGTTCCTGGGCCAGAGTGTCCTCCCGGCTCCTCTATATAATATGGGTTTCCTGCTGTACCAATAGCCCAACCATTTTCATTGGGGTTTATGGAAACAGCATTTGGGTAGTTCTTTTTCAGATAATTGGTGGCAACTTGTTGCGCTTTGGGAAAGTAGGCTTGAAAATATTCTATATAGGGCAGAAAGGTCTCGGAAAGGTTTGAGTTAAATACTCCCCAATAATTCATTTGCACATTGATATTGTGCCAATAACCTCCCGTCCATGGTGTTCTATCGTAATGGCTCCAGGTTCCCTGTAAGCCAGCAGGTAAAGTTCCTTCTCTCGAACTTGAAATGATCAGGTAGCGGGCAAAATGGTACATTAACTCTTCCAGATAAATTTGTTTGCCATCGATTTTATAGTTTTCCAATAAGGCTTTTGTTGGTATTTGAGGAACTGATTGGGTTAAATTCAATTCTACCCTGGAAAAGAGTTCTTGATAATCTTGTAAATGGAATGACCTTAGAGCGTTATAACCTTTGTTGACAGCGTTTTTTATTACCTCTGATACCTTCTGCTGTGGCATTTTAGAGGCATCTGTTTTTTGGCTTTCCGTATTTTCTAAAAATACCTCATTGCTTAATTCATAATTCGTTCCGGTTGCAATAAATAGAACTACAGAGCTAGCATTTTGTACGATAATTTCACCAGCTGCATTTGAAGATACAGCTCCTCCTTCGTTGACTACCTTTATTTGTGCTTCATAATTAATGCTATAAGGCTGAAGTGATCCATAAAGTCTTATCAAATCATTTTGAGCTACAATAGCTCCTCTTCTCTTTTCACTTAAATAGGGAATTTGGGGTTTTATGGTAAAAGATATTTTCCCTGGCTGATTGGCACCGATTTTTATGGCTAGTACTTTGTCGGGATAACTCATGAAGTACTCACGTGTATACTCGATACCATCACACTTATAATTCACGTAATGAATGGCTTCGTTCAGATTTAAGGTACGTTTATAGGCAGTGGGATTGTTGTGATTAAAATCCAGATAAACCTCAGCAAAATTGGTGATTCCGCCAAAGCCATAGGGTCCGGAATTATATAAGGTTTTTTCTGTAAGTTGAATGCGTTCTATATCGGTTCTTCCAAAAACATTAGCCCCCATATAACCGTTGCCTAAAGGATACGATTCAGCTTCCCAGTCATTATCTACAGGGTTTCGGAATTTAGCTTTGGGATTAAATACAGGACCTGAATTTTTAGCTGGAAGATTATCCCAGACTTCATAAGTACGCGATTGGGCATTTACTTTGATATATACGCTTGCTAATAATAGCGCGAAACAAATAACCGCTGTTTTTCTCATACTTAATGGTTCATTTATGCTTAAGTAAGTGAGCAGTATTATGTTAACTTACTTTCAGATAATTTATCCAGACTTAAAGCACTACTGCTCCTTTATAAGCTTCACAAGATAGATGTCGTTTTCGTCTAAAATCAGCTCCATATTGTATTTTCCATTCTTCACTTTAAGCTGTTTTTCCAGCACGGGAGCATCCTTAGTTCGATCTTTCAATTCAGCAACTTGTGTTTTCGACAAATTGTCGGGCGACCCCATATTAAAATATGCGGTATAGGCATCGTTATGTTTATAGCCTGTTTTGTAAACCAATAATTTGTATTTGCCATCCGAAAGATTGGAGAAGTTT
Organism: Bacteroidota bacterium; assembly: GCA_038530915.1. Lineage (GTDB taxonomy): Bacteria > Bacteroidota > Bacteroidia > Chitinophagales > Saprospiraceae > JANQPA01. Next base: position 4,198 of record JBCBCD010000348.1, on the reverse strand, counting down.
AATTTTGTAGTACCCTTTTTCGCCGAAGGCAATTCCCTTTTATAATAAACCTGGTTAGAAATGCTATCCTGTCCGGTAAAAGTAAAATCCCAAAGCAATACCTGAATATCATCACCTTCCTTGCACACCCATGAATTGCTGTCGGCATTCACTAGTTCCATACTGCCTAGCTGGTTCATGTATTTGTAAGCAAAGTAGGTCGGTTTCTTGATGTCCTGAAGGTTTAACAATCCAAATCCTCCATGAAAGGGTCCCAAGGGAACGCCTGATTCTTCAAAAATATCTGTAAATGTCCAGTACGACATTGAGGTTGCGGTTTCCTCGGTTTGTTTTAAGGTATTTAGCACATACGATGCATTTTGATAGGTGTCGTGTACCGGGTCTCGTGGCGAATAAGACGAATTCCATTCGGTTATGTGCATCTCCATACCCTTGTATTTTGACTTGGCAATGGTATTGTTGCGCAAGCCCCAAACTTGTTTTGCCATGTTGTCCGGATCGGATATCATTTTCAACTGCTTGGTGCCAAACTCGTCTAAAAACCCTTCAACCCCATATACATGCGTTGCAATAAAATCGAGTGGAACATTGTTCGTGTCACAAAATTCCATTATTTCCTTCACCCACTGACCTCCTGCTGTAGCTGGCCCCCCAACACGATAATTGGTTGATACGCTTTTTATGGCTCGGGCAGCCGTTTCGTAGATTTTAAAATAATCTTCGCGTTTACCTGTAAAAAATGCATGATGGTTGGGCTCGTTCCACACTTCAAAATACCAGGTCTTCACCTCATCATGCCCATACCTGTCTTCGAAATGCTTTATCAATGCACGGATAAACTCTTCATATTTCTCGTACGATTTAGGCGGCGTAATATTACCTTTCCACCAAAACACGGTTTCGTCGCCACTTTTTAGTTTCTCAGGTGTAAACGAAAGTTCCACCAAGGGCTTCATCCCTATTTCCAGGATAAAATCGTATAGTTTATCAATGTAATCCCAACTGTATCTTGAATTCCCATCCTTATCAACATGATATACCCCCATATCATCGTGCAACAAACCATGAAAACGTATATACTTAAATCCGATTTCTTCGTGTGCCATTTGCAGTTGCTGTTGCCAATCGACTCTTAATCCTTCATTTGCCCGACCTGCCCCAACACAGTTTTTAAAGACTTTCGAGTGCCGGCCTCTTACATTATCTACATCTATATTAATCGTTCTCAACTGTTGAGAATAAATATTCCCAAAAAGTAAAAGTTGAAAAATAATAAGCCCGATTTGCTTCATTATAGATCTTATTGCTTGTTTACTTTTCTTTTTTTAGCATTTTGCCTACTTCTCTCAAAATTTCAGCAGATTCAGGTGGCACATTCCCATCTCCATCCGGACCAATATTTAATAAGAAGTTTCCGCCATTGCCATTAATCTCTTTGAGTTTATTGTAGACGGTTTCAGGGGACTTCCAATTATGGTCGTTCATTTTGAATCCCCATGATTTATTCAGGGTATAACAGGCTTCCCATTCATAATCTACTTTCGTTTTCAAGTGCTCCTGTTCTGGTGTACCAAAATCTTTTTTAAATGTTTTTCTCTTACCTACCCTGTTGTTTATGATTATCTCTGGTTTTAGGCTGCGGATGTAGTTGTACAAGTCGATGCCAACATCGTTGTTCCACCACTCTACCCAGTCGCCATCAAACCACATTATTTCGGTATCGTAATTTTCAATTAACTCCTTTACTTGATTTTTCATGTAGTTGATATACCTACCGCGCTGTCGCGGTAACATTTGAATCTGCCCCCAATGACCAAAATTTCCACTGACCGATTCATTGCGTCGTTGGCTATTGTGGTGCCAATCAATTATACTGTAATAGGTGCCAAATTTAATACCGTTTTCACGGCAAGCTTTGCTTAATTCTGCCAAAATATCTCTGCCTTTAAAAGGAGTATTTGCTACATCGAAATTGGTATACTTACTATCCCACAAACAGAACCCTTCATGATGTTTAGTGGTGATAACCAGGTATTTCATACCTGCATCTTTTGCCAGTTTTGCAATTTCATTCGCATCAAAATCCTTTGGGTTAAACGTATGCGTAAGCATAGCATAATCCTGTGCTGCAATGTCTGAAGTTGCTTGTATCCATTCTGAATACCAGTCGGTTGTGTCCTTTTCCCAAACTCCGCCCAGTTGACTATACAGTCCAAAATGGATAAACATACCGTATTTGGCATCTTTAAACCACTGCATGCGAGTAGAAAACTCAGCTTCAGACTCTTCAGTATAATCTTTTGTTTCTTGAGCATTGGTAAATGCTGATGAAGCCAATGCTAAAATGAGAACCAGTATTATTTTTTTCATCTTTAAGTATTTTATCAATTCAATTTTCTTATTAATATGGCATCTGTCTCGTTGCTCCAGGGTGCTTTTAAACTGCCACCTTTGTATTCGGTTTCCTTAGTATATTCACCAGTATGTGTGTTAAACCATTGATAGGTTCCCGCTTTTTTCCCAATACCTTTAGTTCCATAAATTGAAATCTGATAGTTCTCTTTGGGAACATATCTGAGCATTGTATTGCCATCATAGGAAATTAAACCATAGTCACCACCCTCATTAGGTTTAAACTGACTATAATCTATTTCACTAATAAAAGCTTCCAGGTGTTTGTAATATTCAAATTTGGGTTTTATGTAATCTTCGTTTTGTTGGAACGGATTGTAAATGATTACATTCCATGCCGCTCCCTGCCAGTAGTAGGTGGCATAAGCCCCGGCAAAATAACATTCATAATTTCTCCTTAAGCAATATTCCGGATTATCGTAATTACCAGGGAATACCTGATAGGGTGATTTTTCGTATCCTCCATGCTCAATATTGAAAATTGGTTTATCAA
>JBCBCD010000348.1:0-1283 GCA_038530915.1 Bacteroidota bacterium | reverse complement strand
TCCATTAACATTCATTCTAAAATGTTAATGGACCAATCCTGAGTTGAGATGAAATCAACTACGTCGGTATTGCGGTTGCAAAAACCATAATCATGAACGGTTACCAGTCTGTCATAAGCATCCAATGAGTCGATGCGGCTAATTCGCTCTCTACCATATTCTTCCGTACATCTTTTATTGTTTAAAGCTTCTTTTGATACGTCCCAAATCACATTAGAGAAAGCCTGGTACCGTTTAATGATATAATCAAAATACATATTGTCGGCCTCCGTTTCTACAGCAGGCCAGTTTACATTTTTGTTCCACACATAAATCATCAAATGCGCAACCATATCATTCTTATCCATAGCACTCACCATTCGGTCGAAGCGCTTGAAAAACGTTATGTTCAGCGCGGAAAAATCTGGATTTTTATTGGTACCCAGGAAAGGATAAATTTCATCTTTGCCTCCGAACTCATGTTCAGTGAATTGTTTTAATTTTTCATCTCTTGTCCAGTCGTAGTTTTCTGACTTAATGTCATAGGAATAAACAGTTGTAACTATCTGATTGATTCCGTTATTTGCCAATAGTTCCAACATATGGTCTGATTTTGGCGTAGCATCGGCATTGTTATAATCCAGTGCAAATAACCAATCCAACTCAAAAGCTTGTAGTTGGTAAGGAGTACCATCTTCGTAAGAAAACTTTTTTGTGTTGTTTTTACTGATCTGAATGGCACCATGTTTATCGTTTCTGGAACGAGTAATCTCGATACTGCCTTTTTTACCATTGAGTGCCTTTATTTCTGAATAGGTACTAAATTTCCATTCACCTGTAGTATTTGATGAAAACCGGAGAATCCATTGATTATCACCATTGTAAAAACCCGGCACCTTCATTTCTTCCCCATTTGGCCCAACGATTGCAGCTCCGAATTCAACTGAAAAAGGTTTATTGATTTTTTTCTCAGCCGTAAAACCAATATCAATCACCTCATATTTAGGTATGGAATAGTTTTTCTTTTTGTAAAAAAAGAATTGCCCTTGTGAGAAACCCTGTTGAACAGTGATTAGAAAGATTGCTATTACAGTTGTTTTGAATAATCCTTTTTGATTCATATCTATGGTTAATTTACCTAAATAAGTGGTTGGACAAAAATAACTATTACTTTATGATGTCATCTTTTTGAGCTGCTCTTCGTTAAATTCTCAGCTGATGTGAATCACCTTGCGAATTTGCCTTGATCAGCTCCAAAAATCTGATCAATCAAAAACACTATTTATTTTTGTCCAACCACTTAA
>JBCBCD010000347.1:0-7026 GCA_038530915.1 Bacteroidota bacterium | reverse complement strand
AGCTAAAAAATTCCCTCGATCAAAAAAAGCAATCTAATATTGCTCGAGTACTTAACAATTCTTTCAGAACACACAACACAAAACTCTGAACAGAAAATTATTTATTTAATCTATTGTATTTTTTCATCAGCTCCAATACCTTATCTACTGGTAATTCTTCAATTGTATAGCCATTGGACGTAGTTGTTTTAGCAGCGAATAAAGAATTAATAATTGCTTCTTCGGTAGCTTCTATAGTGGCCATAAATAGTGGTGATAAATAATCATTATGTAGCGTAGGAACTCGCTGAATGGGTGCTTTAGCTATATAGAGCACTCTTGCGTCAGGATGGGTTGAAAAAGCGATAACGTAGTCACCACTGCCGTTGGAAGCAATTCCACCACTTTTTGCCAACCCCATAATAGCACGTTTAGCCAAGCGTTCCAGGTTGCGACTATCCAGGGGAGCATCTGTTGCTACTATCATCATAATAGATCCATCGGCATCATCGTTTAGGCGGCCTTTTAAATAGTATCGGTCCAATTCTACTCCGATTGGGACACCATCTATTTGAAGGACCCCACCAAAATTACTTTGAACCAGCACACCAACTGTATATCCACCAACAGATTCCGGTAAGACTCTGGAAGAAGTCCCAATACCACCTTTGAAACCAAAACAAACCGTACCTGTACCAGCACCTACATTTCCTTCGGCTACCTTACCGGAAGTAGCTTGCGAAATGGCATCTAAAACATGTTCTGAAGTGACATGTCTATTTCTAATATCATTGAGTCTTCCATCATTGGTTTCACCCACAACAGCATTAACAGATCTGACGCTCTCATTGCCTTCTTGTGCTAAAACATAGTCGATTACTGCATTAGCTACCAAAGGTACATTTAAGGTATTGGTCAAAATGATGGGCGTTTCGATATTACCCAACTCTTTAACCTGACTGATTCCCATCAACTTACCAAAGCCATTGCCAATGTATATAGCAGCTGGCACTTTTTCCTGAAAAACATTTCCTTCATGTGGTAGGATGGCCGTTACTCCGGTTCGTACACTATCTCCTTTGATTAGAGTATGGTGTCCTACTTTGACCCCTTTAACATCGGTAATAGCGTTGTTTTCGCCAGTTGAGAGTACTCCTATTTGGATTCCAAATTCGCGTGGACGTTGCTGGGCTTGGGAGTAATAAAAAAAGATAAGGAGGAAAAAGATAAGTGTATAGATTTTTTTTTGGCTCATAATATTTCTTTTTCACCATGGTGTCGCATGGAGGTACATAGAGTTAGTTTAAAGGTTTGAAGCGGAAGATGTTGTAAGGAGCGTGCTTAGCCATGTGTTTTTTGCTTTGTAGCATTTGGTTAGGAATATCACTATCCGCCAGGTAAAAATAGCCATCACTTGCTAGTGCTAAGCCATCTGCCCAACGAATCCTATCATCTTTTATTAAAGTAAATCCTTCCTTCATAGCAGGATCTACTACAAAAATGCCTTGATTTTCAATATCTGTTATGTAGATCCAGCCCTTTTGATCGCAACGAATGCCATCACTTAGTGGCTTCTGTGCTAAAGATTCTACGTCTTGCTCAATGTCTTTTTTAGATTTATCAAAATCGATACAACTAGCGACCGGGATTCGGTATAAAGTAGAATGCCCCATAGCAGCATAATAAACATACTTGCCGTCCGGTGATACTTCTATTCCATCTATTCCGGTAAGGAGGTCAACTATTCCACCAAAAAAACGCATTTTTTTAGCCGGGGTGACCGGAACATAGCCTTCATCAGTAACACTTTCATGACTGTCGAGCAAACTTCTGCTTTCGCCCGTCTTGGTATCATAAACCACCAAGGAAGGTGTTTTTCCAAAAAAACTAACATCTGCTACAAAGACATATCGTCCATCTGGTGTGACAGATAAGTCATTGAAAAAAGAAAGGAATTCTGCCACTTTCCCTGGAAATACATATTCATGCACTACTTCATCTGTCTTTAAATCGAAAGCTGTAAGTTTTACATCTTGAGAAGCATGTAGACCATGATCAATCGTCCACAGGCGGTTTTGTTGGTCACAATAAACGCCTAGTACAGTATTGAATAATTCATTTTGTGCTTCTTCATTGGGATAAGGAATGGCCTTATTGTCGACAATTTCAACCAGTTTGTAATTCTCTGGTCTACTCTCAGGATGAATGGTAAAGAATACTCTGCTTTGATAAGCAGTATCATTGGTAGCAGCTACATTACCAATTGGTTCGTCATAGCTAAAAAATAGCTCTAATTGCTCTTTGCCATAACGTGGAGCACTTGAAATGTCTTCATATTCTTTTCCACCACCAAAGCCTAAGCGCAAAAAGATCGCCACACTTCCAATAAAGACAAGAAGAAAGATAACTGACCATTTTATAATGTTGCCTATTGCTCTCATTAAAAACTGATTTGACCTTCTTTAATTTGATTTTGAATTTCCTTGGTAAGCGATACGTAAGTTTCTGTTTTGGGCAAGAGTACAAAAATGGGATCTTGACTGTGATCCGGTTGTATGCCATCTTGCTTTAAACCAAATTTCTTGATTTTATGAGTAGCTGTCATTTCAAACTGTGGACAAATTCTTAGAAACAATGGTACCGCATAAGGCGGCAAATCATGTCTCAGTTTCTTAACAAGTACTCCAAAATCTATTTCTGTAGTTCCTTCTTTTAATTGAATCGCAGCCATACCTGCTCGGCCATCAGTCTTTGGCAATTGTACCCCATACACAGCACTTGTTTGTATTCCTGGGAAGACGTTGTAGATTTCTTCTACTTCAGCAGTAGAGACATTCTCGCCTTTCCATCTAAAAGTATCTCCTAATCGGTCTACAAATTGGGCGTGTTTAAATCCAATGTCTCTCATTAAATCCCCGGTATTGAACCAACTATCGCCTTTTTCAAATACATCTCTGAAGATTTTTTTATCGTTTTGTTTTTTATCGACATAACCAGCAAAAGGCAAAGCATCATTGATCATGCCGAGTAAAAGGCCCGCTTCTCCTTTCTTTACCTTTTGAAAAAAGCCATTAGCATCCAAAATGGGTTCTTCATTTTCTACATCGTATTTCACTATAGCATACTTTCCAGGACACCAACCTACACAAGAGTCAATATTCAAAGAATTGGTAAAGCCAATATTACCATCTGCTGAACCGTATAATTCGAATACTTTTTTGATGCCAAAGCGATTTTTAAAATCTACCCAAATGTCTGGTCTTAAACCATTCCCGATAATCTTAGTTACGTTGTGTTTTTTATCTAGTTCTGTTGGAGGTGCGCTCATCAAATAGCGGCAAACTTCCCCAATATAAATGAATGCAGAAGCATTAAACTTCACTGCATCTTTCCAAAAATTGGTAGTCGAGAATTTTCTTCTCATGGCAATGGCTGCCCCTCCAGAAGAAGCGGAAGGCCATGCCACAGTCAATGCATTGGTGTGGAAAAAAGGAATGGGAACATACAGTACATCATTGGCATTGAGGTTCATATTTACCTTGCCAAACCAATAATAACAGGTGATCCATTTCTTATGAGTTTGAATAGCCGCTTTAGGTAAGCCTGTTGTTCCGGAAGTAAAAACATTAGCATAATGACTTTTTGCCAAAACGTCTTTAGTTGTTGGCGGATTCACAGTAGGCATTTTTTGAGCTTCCGTTTGAATGTCAATATATCCAGCAGGAATTTTATCGGTTCCTGTATCCTTCATCCAATACAATTGAGTATCAGTACCGACTATTTCTTTTTTAACCTCTTCAAATGCTTCTACTAATTCTTCTCCGATAATTATATGTGTGCCTACATCCAAATTAATGCTATGAACTAAAACTTTGGCTCTTTGATTGGCATTGATCAATGAAGCTACTGCGCCAATCTTTGACAAAGCTCCCACTATGAAAAGTGTAGCAGGTCGATTTTCAAAAAAGACAACAACAGAATCGCCAGACTTAACACCTTGTCTAATAAAGTAATGAGCATATTGATTGATGATACTATTGAATTCGGCGTGGGTATATTTTTTATCTTCAAAAAGTAATGCCGGACTATCTTTGTATTTCACAGCATTTTCTTCCAAGATAGAGCCTATGGAAATGGCATCATCTGCATTGATTGCCAATCCATTCTTGATGTTTTTGATAATAGAAGGGATGCGAGGAAGTAGAGAAGTTATCCCCGGAAGTAATTGAAAAAAGTTGAGTTTCTGATTGATCTCTTTTTGTTCATCTTTCATTGTTCATTGTTCATTTTCATGGGGTTATGGGATTTTCTTCTTTTCCTTTTTTGTTGTCTGAATTTTCGAGGTCCGTACCATAAGAACCATCCGGATACGATCATGATTAAAAGGCCGAAACCAAGTGTATTCATGGAAATGAGTTTGAAAGTATCACTTATGATAGAGCCATCGTGTAGTTGTTCTATCCAATCGGAATTTCTACGTGCGATGGATAAAATTTCTCCATTGGCTCCATCTATTTGAACTTCCCACCATCCTTTATCGATAAGAACCTTAATTATCCCTTTGGAGGGTCTTACATCCATTCTATCAATTTCTGCTTCTACTAAACTGGGATAGGCCTTTCTAAAAGCTGTGATGGATAATTGCGCTAAAGTATCGATAGGCAACCATTCTGCCAGGTCTTTGCTACTTCCTTTTTGTGTAATGGGCTGAATGAAGTTAAATTCTTTCTTTAAGCCCAAAAAAATACCAGTCGCTGCACTTATGATCAATAGAATAGCTAGGCTAAGTCCTAGCAGCTTGTGTAATTTTCTATAGCTACGTAACAAATGGGTAATCTTATTTGCTGCCACAATTCTTTCTGTTGTCGTGATTCTGTTTACAATTCCAAGAAAAAGCAAATTAAAAAGAAATTCTGGATTGGCAGGATTTTAGTTGTTGGTTCTTGGTTTTTAGTTGTTGGCACAGAATAAATTCTGTGGTACCAATTCAAGAGAAAAAACCAAAAACTAACAACCAACAACCAAATTGGCATGGTCTTTGGTATTATAAAAATGTAAATGTTTAGATAAAGGAATTAAAGAAGCAAATCGGGAACCTTAGTATTCTGTTTCTCACCGTTTCGCAAGATTCTGGTGGGAAACATTTTTTTTTGTAGTTGATGAGTTTATGAGATGATGAGGTTAGGAGTTACTCATCATCTTATATACTAGTCAAATGGTATAAGGCGTCTCCCTGATTAACTAAGGGTCCGTTATTGTGGCCGATGATAAAGCCATCTCTGGGAGCGTTGATGCTGTATACTTTTTCGCCAAGTGGATCACCAATTTCACCTAGTACGTCTCCTTTTTTTATTTCCTGTCCGGAAACTCTGAATGGACGGAAGAGACCAGCTCTTGAAGCTCTTAGCCAACTGCTTTTTTCAAAAAGGTGGATGCTGTTTTCAGGAACCGGAAAATTGAGCATATTCAGGTGATTAAGTAACCTTATCAGTCCATCCATTCCTTCTTGTATAGAGAAAGTATCCAGGCGGGAATTTTCACCTCCTTCAAATACGAGTATAGGTTTTTTATGGTCTTTACCAACAGCACGAAGTGATTTTTTTATAGCTGGTTTTGAGACAATCACAGGAGGCGCAAATGATTTTGCTAATAAAGCACTTTCCTCATCTCCGGTAGTATATCTTATTTGGGGATAGTTGTAATGTTGATGAGCCCCCGTGTGAAAATCCACTACAATATCTACTTCAGGAAGTATTTCTTTCGTAAGAGTATAAGCAATCCGGGAAGCAAGTGCTCCAGTTTTTTGTCCCGGAAAAGATCTGTTGAGGTCTTTACCATCCAGTAGTTCTCTAGATCGATGTAAAAAACCAAATACATTCAAAACCGGAAGTACGATGACAGAACCAAGCTGTAGAGATTCAAATACCTTATTTACCAATAATCGTCTGAGTATTTCAATGCCATTGACTTCATCGCCATGCACCCCCGCTAATAAAAGTAGTTTAGGTCCTTCATTTGAAGCTCTAAATATTCTTAGCTCCACAGAAATTCTATCTCCGGAAGCCAGATTGCCAATGGGTAGTTTAAGCTTTTTAATTTCTCCTGGATGGATAAACGTACCTTTAATCTCCATTTTAGAAGGTAATTTGAGATGGATAAGAACATTTTCTTTCTATGAGTTCAATTACTTTTCCAGCGACATCCACATTGGTGGTCTTTTCTATACCCTCTAATCCAGGTGAAGCATTGACTTCCAGTACCAGAGGACCTCTTTCCGAACGCAAGACATCAACACCGGCAACATCCAGTCCCATAATTTGAGCAGCTCTCACTGCCAATTCTATCTCACTTTTACTCAATTTGATGACATTAGAGGTTCCTCCTCTGTGTAGATTACTTCTAAAGTCTCCACTTGCTGATTTTCGTTCCATAGCGGCAACAACTTTTCCTGCCACAACTAAAACACGTAAATCTGTACCAGAAGACTCCTTTATGTATTCCTGTATCAAAACCCTTTCCTTGATGTGTAATAGGGATTCAATGATTTTTTTGCCTTTATACAAAGATTCTGCCAGGTAAACACCTGTACCGTGGGTACTTTCCGTTAGCTTAATAATGAGTGGAAAGCCACCGACATGAGGATAAATATCTTCCAGATTGTCAGAAGAATTCAGGTAGAAAGTAGTGGGAATATCCAAACCATAAGAAGCCAGTTTTTGCAAACATCTCAATTTATCTCTGGCTTGTAATAAAGCATAAGATCGCGCAACTGTAAATACCTTCATCAATTCAAACTGTTGAATGATGGAAGCGCCCTGAAATGTAACAGAACTTCCAATACGTGGGATAATGGCATCTACTTCTTTCAATTGTTCTCCTTTATGATAAACTTCGAGCTCTCCTTTTTGCATAACCAGGCTACAGCAAGTATGATCAACTATGCTCATATCATGTCCTCGTTCTTTTCCGGCATTGAAAAGACGTTGGGTGGAATACAATTGAGCACTTCGGGATAATATTAGTATTTTCATTTTGTGTTCATCATGT
>JBCBCD010000346.1:0-7037 GCA_038530915.1 Bacteroidota bacterium | reverse complement strand
GGGCTTATGAGAAACTGATAGGTATAATTTTTTGCATTCAATCTATACTCCGGTAAGCAAATTAATCCCCAGCTGTTATCTCCTCCTACACCCATTTGAGCATAATCAATGTTGAGATAAGTATTTTTACTTTTACCAAGTTGCCAGGAATAGGGAGTACTTTCCATTTGTTGTTTGCTGTAAGGCAATGCATTGCAACTCAATAGCCTATCTCCTGTGACACTTATCCCCATTCCATCTTGATTGGTGAGTTCCAACCACCTCACATCCACCTTATTCCCATTTTCTTGCGGTCGTGAATAGTCAACCCAGTTAGCCATTACTGTGGTTTGATATTGCCCCACTCTTTCATGATTTCGATCGGTATAAGTAGGTAATGGTCCCGGGCCATACCATTTTAATTGATTAAAAGAGGCATCAAGTATCCATTGTGTACCTACTCTTGGGATTAAGGGCAAATTATTAGAAGTTTGATAATCAAACTGTACTGAAAGTTGTCCTGATGCGTAAACTTTATAATTTAAAGTTAAATCAGCTTTCCCTTTAAATAGGCTACCTTTAAAAGCAATTAGAAAAGCATTATCATCTTTTTGGTAGTCAATAATTTCAGCTTGCCAATCTTTGGTTGCGTTTTTCCATGTATTGCTTTTGTGTAGCTTTTTAAAAGCGGCAGTGCCTTTGCCTAAATCTGCACCCCTGTCATTGTCTGTAGTAGCCCGCCAGAAGTCAGGTTCTCCACCACTAGTTATTAAAGTGACATTGTCAAATGTCCAATCTTGTACGATTCCATCGGCCTTACTGAATGTGATTGACCAATCTTCTGATGTAATGGTAATTGAAGTGGAATCTTCCATTGCTTCAAGATTAGATTCCGTATCAGTTTTAGGTTGAGGAGTATCCCATTGGCCGCTTAATAAAAATTGATCCCACCCCAATTCATAACCTCTTTCCCAGAAAGGGGAGCTTTTCTTTGTTCGATAAGAAATAGTAAGCCAGGTTTCTTTGGAACTCTTATTTGAGATTTCTTGTGGCAAATCAATGATAACGGATTGACCTGCAGGGATGGAAGGTAGTTCAATAATGCCTTGCTGCTGTAATGCTCCTTCTATACTTAGTTCCCAATGAATCATCACCACTTCGTTTAAATCCTGAAAATCATAACGATTGAGAACTTCTAATTGAGGTTGACCGGAAGTAGTATTTAGCTTTGATGAGACAGGTTGTTGGAAATGCTTAAGTGTGATAAGTCCGGGATGTGGTTCCCAATTAATGTCAATTAATCCGTTCATACAGAAATTATTATCATGACGAACATTGGCTTGGTTTTCCCACCATCCACCATATGCAGCGAATGTTTTTTTCCCCCAGGGATCTATCATTCCATAAGGAATATCTTGTTCAATTCCCTGATCCATCCAATCCCAAACAAACAGGCCTGCAATGCGTGGATTTCTATAAAGTTCATTCCAGTAAGCATCCAGGTTACCGTTGCTATTGCCCATGGCATGGGTATATTCACATAAGATCAATGGTTTATCTGGCCAACGGTTCAGTTGTGATTTAAAATCCTTAGCCTGAAGATACATCCTGGAAATAAGGTCAGTTGCGCCACCATCATACTTGGGAAGGTTGGCATTCTCGTAATGAAAGGGTCGGGAAGGATCACGTTTGCTCCCAAACTCATAACAAGCGTCTGTATTGGGGCCATCTCCCGATTCATTACCTGCTGACCACATGATTATGCTTGGGTGATTGAAGTCTCTCTCTATCATCCTTCTGGTGCGATCAACATGAGGTTTTTTCCATTCGGGATGTTCATTAATAGGATTTGTTTCATGTCGCCCTAACCCATGCGTTTCCAGATTAGCTTCGTCCATTACGTATATTCCATAGTAATCACACAAACGGTACCATTCAGGAGTATTGGGATAATGGGAGGTACGTACCGCATTAATGTTGTGTCGCTTCATTACAACGATATCTTTGATCATACTTTCAGTCGAAACGACTTGACCGGTTTTAGGATGGTGTTCATGTCGATTGACTCCTTTGAGTTTTATGGGTTTCCCGTTGACTAGTAAAACAGCATTTTTAATTTCTACTCTTCGGAATCCAACTCTTTGTGGAATGACTTCAATGATATTACCAGCTTGATCTTTTAGCGTTAGGAGTAAAATATAAAGGTTGGGTTCTTCGGCACTCCATGCTTTTACTTCGTTTAGTTTAGTTTCCCATTTCCACCATGTATTTTTTTCTGCTTTTGGTGAAGCTGAATTGGCTAATAGAATATTGCCGGAGAAATCTAATAGTTGAGCTTCTATAATATAATCAGAAGTGGTTTTGGACTCCAGCTTTGCTTCTACTTTTAAGCTACCACTTCGGTCAGTTGCATTGTAATCTGCTAATATTTCCAGATCGCGAATTCCTGCAGATCCCGATTTCCAAAGAAATACATCCCTGTAAATACCACTCAGTCGCCAAAAATCCTGGTCCTCCAAATAAGAGGCGTCACTCCAACGATACACTTCTACGGAGATTTGGTTTTTCCCTGCTTTTAAATATTGAGAAATATTAAATTCTGCAGGAGTACGACTTCCCTGACTGTAACCTACTTTTTGTCCATTGATCCAAACATAAAAGGCGGAATTTACACCTTCAAAATGCAAGTAGATCTGATCTTTAGAATTTTGTGACCAATCCCAGGATGTTGGCAATTCAAAAGACTTTCTATAGGAACCTATCGGATTCCAATCCTTTGGTGCTTTAAAACCTTCTGTAGAAAATGGATAAACGGTATTGGTATAGATGGGCAAACCATATCCATACATTTGCCAATTTGATGGTACCGGTATTTCATTCCAAGTACGATCATCAAAAGAGGTTTGATAAAATTTTTGAGGTCTTGAATCTGGGTTTGGTGACCAATGAAAAGCCCATTTTCCACTGAGCGAATAATAGCGGGAAGATTTCTTGGGTTGATCTATTCCCATAATGGCAGATTTGTTATCAGGAAAAGGAAGGTAAGTGGTTCTTGGAGCTTCAGTATTTAGTTGGATCACTGAAGGATCATTCCATTCTGGCAGCGCTGTTTTGCCAGGTTGATTTTCCTGAGCAAAATCTTTTAATGGACTGAATATTAAAAGTAGAGCAATTACGATGTATGAAAATTCGATATTGGTATGCAAGTATTTGATCATAGTATCGATTGAATTTTAAAGATACTCTAAGATAAAAGGAGTATAATTTAAGCTTAGAACATATGTAATATTCCCCATTTTAATAGGAATGGATAAGGTAAAAAGAAGTCAAATAGGGGGTTATAAGAGAGCAAAGAGAGGTTACAGAACTATGACTCACTCCAAATGTTGGAACTAACAGCAATGTATTTGTTTTACTTATCTCTAAAACATCATCAATGCTTACAATCAGACTCAGAACTTTTCTGCTCTACTTGATTAGTTTGAACTTAATCTCTATCAATATTCTTGAAGCACAACAGTCAATTTCCGGTTTTATCCTGGATAAGGAAACCGGTTCAGTTGTACCTTATGTGTCCATTTTTTTCCAAAATAATCAAACGAGTGGTGTCATCTCTAATGAAGAAGGGGCTTATCGTATTGAAATACCAAATGAACAAGATGAAGATCAACTGGTCTTCAGTGTACTAGGGTATCAGACACAATATTTACCTATAAATGAAATTCAGGATAGCGTATTAAATATTCAATTAGAAAAATCATTTATAGAATTAGATGAGGTTGTTGTGATTTCGGATTTGGGCTTAAGAGCTATCGTGAAAAAAGCACTTGAAAAGATTCCGGAAAATTATGGTTCTGATAAACATTTTTTGGAGACCTACTACCGAAGATATACTGTCACTAACGATAAGCATTCTCATATCAAAGAAGCTTTTTTTACTTTAGAAGATGGCGCATATGACGATAAATTAATGGATATCAATATTTGGTTACAACACTACCGAGAGTCGGACGATTTTAGAAAAGTTAAATGGCTGGATGACAGGCCTGGTAGTAATTTTTTGTTTGTGGTTTACAGGTGGTTCAATTCTGTAAGAAATCAAACATTGCACTACATGTCTACTAGATCTACTTTTAGTGGCAAACTAGAAAATTATACATTCTCTGATAGAGGGACTTATCTTGAAAATGGGGATTCTTTGATTAGGATTGCTTATAATTTCAATCCAACACCAGAGGTACAAAAGAAGAGTCACCCTGAATCATATTACCTTTATGAAGGAGAAATATTGATTAATCTCACCGATTATGCGATAATCAGGAATACGCTTGGGCAAGGTAGAGAAGATTACTTTCACGATATCATCTATAATAAGAAAGGTGATAAATATTATCCACAAAGATTTCATTACATTATAGAACTGGGACATGGGCCTAATGATATCAATAGTCATAAGATTAATGCGTTCTGCTACTTTTACAATGTGTTGGCTAGCAGGGAAGAGAGAAAAGGAGTTAAGAAAGGCAAAAGACTTTCAAAAGAAGTACCAATTAACTCCAAAACAATAAAGTACGATCCTGCTTTCTGGGAATCCAATAAAAAAATGATTCAATTGGATCTTCCACAAGCTTTACAGAATGATCTAAATAGAATTATTAAGTTAGAGGAGCAATATCGAAAAAACGCAAAAAAAGTAATTGATAAACAATGAGAGTAGAATCAAATCCTTTTGCCAGAGGCACGCAAGCCGTAGATTTTGATTTAATAGATACAGTTTCAGATCAAATGATTTCACTTCAGGATGTGAAAGGAGAAAATGGAACAGTTGTTATGTTCATATGCAACCATTGTCCTTTTGTGATTCATGTGAATGAAGAATTGGTTCGCTTGGCGAATGATTATTCATCTCAAGGTATTGGTTTTGTAGCCATTAATAGCAATGACGTAAATTATGTACCACAAGATGGTCCTGAGTTTATGAAAAAGCATGCTAAAGCAACAGGCTACCCATTTCCGTACTTGTACGATGAGACTCAAGAAGTAGCCAGAGCATATGATGCAGCTTGTACACCAGATTTATATGTTTTTGATAAAGAGCTAAAGTCTGTTTATCATGGACAATTAGATGATTCACGTCCTGGTAATACAGCTCCTGTTAATGGCTGGGCGGTACGAGAAGTATTGGATGCACTAATAAGAGGTGAGGAATATTCTGGTGAAGAAAAGCCGAGTATTGGGTGTAATATTAAGTGGAAAAAATAAGTATATTGAAAAATTAGAAAGATAAAATAGGAACTGCAATGGGGCTAGAGCAAACTAATTTTTCAACAATAAAAGAATACCTCGAGCAAGAAAGCAATTCTCAAGTGAAGCATGAGTTTGAAAAAGGCTCAATTCTTGCCATGACAGGAGGCTCATTAAATCATGGGATATTGTGTGGAAATGCTTACAATGAATTGAGTTCAAATTTAGAGGATAGTGATTCTAGTTGTAATGCTTATGGAAGTGAGATCAGGATTCATATTGAAGCCGTAGATTCTATCGTTTATCCTGATGCGATGGTCATCTGTGAAGAAATTAATACATCTGATAAAGATAAAGATGCTGTAATTAATCCAATTGTTATTGTTGAAGTTTTGTCTAAGTCAACGGAAAGCTATGACAGAGGGGATAAATTTTACAAGTATCGTCAATTAGATTCTTTTAGAGAATATATCTTGATTTCTCAAGATAAGCCAATGGTAGAGACATTTTATAAAAAAGAGGACAATGTTTGGGAAATAGCAAGATATATTGGACTAGATGCACAGATCGTTGTAAAAAGTCTTGGAGTGACTATAAATAGTCAAGAGCTCTATTTAAATGTCAAGTTTAATGATCAATATTAAATAAACAAACATGAAAACTGCTGTCACTGCTGCAAGTGGGAAGCTTGGAGGAGCTGTTATTAATAATCTTATTGAAAAGATTGGTGCAAATAACTTAGTTGGTATTGCACGTACTCCTGCAAAAGTGCAAATCGAAGGTATTGAAGTTAGAAAAGGAGATTATGACTCAAGGGAGGATTTTAATACAGCACTTCAAGGAGTAGATGCTGTTCTTATTGTTTCCAGTAATACCGCTCCGTCTAAAAGAATTCAACAACATAGAAACATCATCGAAGCAGCTAAAGAGAATGGTGTCAAGAAACTCGTTTATACCAGTATCTACGGAGCAGAAGAAGGGAATGGTTTCAGCAATATAGTGATGAGCAACAGAAATTCTGAAGCTGACATTCGTAATTCCGGATTATTATGGGCTATTGGAAGGAATGGTATTTACATAGAACCTGATTTAGAATACGTTGATGTTTACAAAGAAGAAGGCGTTATTACTAATAGTGCAGGAGAGGGCAAATGTGCTTATACTTCCAGACCAGAATTGGCAGAAGCTTATGCTCATCTTTTATTGGATGATAATTTAGCAGGAAAAACATATAATTTTTTAGGGAGCCCTATTACTCAGACCGAATTAACCGCTTATCTCAACAAGCATTTTGATCTGGATTTAACCTATAAATCAGTAGATCCTAAAACCTATACTAAAGAACGGAAAGATCAATTAGGTTTGTTCCTGGGAGCTGTCATTGGAGGAATATACGAAGGCATCAGAGCCGGGAAGTTTGATGGTGAATCCCACTATGACTTAGTAGCCGGAAGACCTCACAAAACAGTAGATGAATTGATTGAACAATTTAAGGCTGGATAATAATTTTACTAAATATGCAAGCACTCGTTGACGAAATTAAGGAATGCACCATTTGTGAACAATTTCTTCCTTTGGGACCTAAACCTATTTTTACCATAAATCCGAATGCCAGGATTGCTGTCATCAGTCAGGCACCGGGTAGAGTGGCACATAACAGTGGCATACCTTGGGATGATTTGAGTGGGGATCGATTGAGGACTTGGTTGGGTGTGGATAGAGATTTTTTCTACAGCACAGATTTGTTTGCCATTATTCCTATGGGGTTTTGTTATCCGGGTAAGGGAAAATCGGGAGATTTACCACCCAACCAA
>JBCBCD010000345.1:0-7059 GCA_038530915.1 Bacteroidota bacterium | reverse complement strand
TTACCCAAGCTGCAACACCTAGTAAAATCAAAAAATAGCCGGCAATTACAATCCAATCTAATGTAACCAGACTACTACTCATATGTGTTTTGTTTAAATGGTTAAGAGAATGAAAACCTGTTATTGACCGTAGTAGGCATCTTTGCCGTGCTTGCGCTCATAGTGCTTTCGTATTAGGCTTTCTTTTAATATTGGAGCATTGGGATTAATCTGCAGAGCCAGATAGGCCATCCTGGCACATTCTTCTAAAACTGCTGAGTGATAAACTGCTTTTTGTACATTTTTTCCCCAGGTAAATGGGGCATGGTTGCCAACCAAAACCATTTCCACTTCTTCGTAAGAAATGCCTCTTTTATTGAATTCATTAATGATCTGGTAACCAGTTTCGTATTCATAATTGCCTTTGATCATATCGTCGGACATAGGAGGAGCACAAGGAATGCTTTCAGTGGTATGATCTGCATGTGTCGTGCCCATAATAGGAACATCCATCTGTGCTTGTGCCCATGCTGTAGCATGAGTGGAGTGGGTATGTACAATGCCACCTATTTTTTTCCAGTTTTTGTATAATACAGCATGTGTTTTAGTATCTGAAGAGGGGCGCATCTCACCTTCTATGACATTGCCATCAAAATCTACGATGACCATGTCTTCCACTTTAAGTTTTACATAAGGTACACCACTCGGTTTTATTGCAAATACCTTTTTTTCACGATCTACTTCACTGGCATTACCAAAAGTGAACAGAACCAGTCCCAGTTCTGGCAATTGCATATTGGCATCATATGCTGCTTGTTTGATAGCTTGGTATTGATTCATTCTTAGAAGAAGTTTAATGGGTCATTATGTGAGTTTCCATCGTCTCGCTCAGTCGATGATAAGCTTGGTAGACCGCTTCATACTGACTGGCATTTTCCGGTTTTGGATGGTATTCTGCATCGAATCCTGCACCCATAGCATTCATAGCATCAAAGATATTAGCATGTATTCCGGCAGCTGTAGCAGCAAACATAGCCGCACCCAATGCTACGGTTTGTTCAGATCGAGCTACTTTGATCGGCATATTGAGTATGTCAGACATGGTTTGCATGATAAAAGGTGACTTTTTCGCTACGCCACCCAATCCAATCACTCCCTTGATATCCACACCTTCTTCTTGGAATCGCTCTACTATCTTTTTGGCTCCAAAACAAGTAGCTTCTACCAAAGCCCTAAAAATGATAGGAGCATCACTTCCCAAGTTGAGCCCTGCCAAAACTCCTTTTAATGCTTGATTGGCATCAGGAGTCCGACGGCCATTCATCCAATCTAAAGCCAATACACCGGTAGCTCCGATCTCTACCTTTTCTGCGGCAGCAGTAAGTGTTGGGATGAGCCGATCAAGAGATTCCTTAACCAATTGATTTTTAGTGTTTTCATCAATAAGGGTAGTGCTTCCAATCACTTCTTCTATTGGCCATGCAAGTATTCTTTTAAACCAGGCATAAACATCGCCAAAAGCGGACTGGCCTGCTTCTAATCCCAACATATTTGGAATCACTGATCCATCCACTTGGCCACAAATTCCTTTAACTAATTTTTCTTCACTTTCCATTGGAGTGACAAGGATATCACAAGTAGAAGTACCCATCACTTTGCTTAGAAAATAGGGTTCTATTTGTCCTCCCACTGCTCCCATATGTGCATCAAAGGCTCCGACACCGACAACTACCTCTGTGCTTAATCCTAATCTATCAGCCCATTCTTGGGTAAGTTTTCCGGCAGGAACGTCTGAGGTGTAAGTCTGAGTAAACAATCTCTCAACCACACCTTCTAATAGTGGATCAAGAGCTACGAAGAATTCGTTAGGTGGGAGCCCACCAAAACTTTCGTGCCAAAGCGCTTTATGACCTGCAGCACACCTACTTCGTTTAATTTGACTTACTTCATTACCTCCTGTTAATAAATGAGGAATCCAGTCACAATGCTCTACCCAGGAGTAAGCGGCATCTCTTATGCTTGGATCTACACGTAATGCTCTAAGTATTTTGGCCCAAAACCACTCTGAAGAGTAGACTCCTCCCTCATACCTACTGTAATCAATCTCCCATTTGGCACACAAATCGTTTATCTCTTTCGCCTCTTGAATACCTGTATGATCTTTCCATAAGATGAACATGGCATTCTCGTTTTCTTCAAAACCTTCAATAAGTGCTAATGGTGTTCCACTTTTATCTACAGCACAAGGGGTGGAACCAGTTGTATCAATTGCTATCCCATTTACGCGTTGTGCTGTGCCTTGTGGTGATTTTTGTAAGGCTTGGACAACAGTTTGTTCTAAGCCTTCTATATAATCGAGTGGATGTTGTCTAAATTGATTAATAGTAGGTTCACAATATTTACCAGCTTTCCACCTCTGGTAGTAGTGTACCGCACTAGCTATCTCTTCACCAGTCATGGCATCAATGATGACAGATCTTACCGAATCCGATCCGTAGTCGAGACCAATTACTAAAGGAGTTTCGCTCATATTCTAATCATTTTAATGATGATTCAAAGTAGTACTAATAGGTGAGATAAAAATTAGTCAGGTTCCGAAAAGGATGATCTGAACAATTTTATGGAAGAAAGGACAAAATTTAATTTGGGGTTCGAAGCTTTTAAACAATAAATGAAATAGATTTTGATATTAATGATTTGTCTACCTGAACATCCAAGCTGTACAATAGAGCAAAAGGAAGCCATTGATTAAGTCTATTTTTTGTGAAAAAATTAATGAGGGTATTATTACTGTGCATTTTTACTTGCTTTTTGGCTGCTTGTGATGACACAAAAGGTAGTAAGGAAAAGCAAAGTCAGGATTTCTCTAAAATGAAAGGTTTGATTAATGAGAGATGGGATTAGTTTCACCATAGAGTCCTCCATGAAACTCTTTCGACTCTATGGTGAAAATACTATTTCGTTGAAAATCGATAAATCGTCTTTGTTTTATATACCTGTCCTGGCTCTAAAATGGTAGAAGGAAATACTTCTTGGTTTGGGGAATCCGGAAAATGTTGTGTTTCCAGACATAAACCTGTGCGATATTGGTAGGCTTTTCCTTTTTTTCCAATGTTAGAACCATCTAAAAAATTACCACAGTAAAATTGTAAACCTGGTTCAATAGTAATAATCTCCATCAATCTACCACTATTGGGTTCATAAAGGGAGGCTACCACTTCCATCTCATCTGTAGTTCGGTCAATTACCCAGTTGTGGTCATATCCCAAGCCGTATTCCAACTGTTGGTTTTCCTCATTTACGCGAGCGCCTATTGGAGTTGGGGATCTGAAATCGAAAGGGGTGCCTTCAACGGTTGCCAGCTCACCCGTTGGAATAAGGGTCTCATCCACTGGCGTATAACGACTGGCTTTGATCATGAGCTCATGGCTAAGAATGTCACCATCTCCAGCACCATTTAGATTGAAATAAGCATGTTGTGTTAGGTTGACAGGCGTTTTTTTGTCCGTTGTAGCCTCGTATTCAATCTTCCACTCATTATTATTATTTAGAAGGTACGTTACCTTGACATCCAGATTCCCGGGATAGCCTTCTTCCATATCAGTACTTCTTCTGGTCAAAATAATACCTACATTATCATTCGTTTCTATCGTAGTTGCTTTCCATAATCTCCGATTAAAACCCATATCCCCACCATGCAAAGTATTGGGACCGTTATTGGTTGGGATAGTATATTTTTCTCCGTCAATACTAAATTTACCTTTAGCTATGCGGTTGCCATATCTTCCAATTAAAGACCCAAAATAGGGATGCTCTTCCTGGTACAGTGCCAGACTATCAAACCCTAAAGTAATATCAGCCAGCTTGCCATTTTTATCAGGCACATGTAGTTCTGTAATGATGCCACCATAGTTGGTCACTTTGATCATCATTCCATTCCTATTTTCTAAGGTATACAAGTTCGCAGGCCCGTCAAATGTTGTCCCAAAAGGTTCGACTGTAATGGAAAGCCCGCTTTCTATTTTTCCTTCTGCTGCTACTCCTTGTTTTGGAGTGCTTTCACAACTTATCAGGGTGAAAAGAAGTAGTAAGGTGTAATAAGAGATAATTTTATTTTTCATATTCTCATGTTTTATATTTCTGTGTTAACATGTTCTGATGCTTTCATTGTATGGCTTTCAATTGTTTTTTCTTTTTTGCTCTGATTTGATCCCATTTGTCACTTTGCAATTCTTCAGCCCATTCTTTTGGAACATGAGATTTTAAGTTTTCTTTTATGTTTTTGAATTGAGGTTCATCTGCTACGTTTTTAAACTCATACTGATCATTGTGATGATCGTACAATTCTTCTGTTCCATCGGGATATTGTAAATAACGGAATTTTTCAGTACGTACGGATGCAAAACCTTTTCCAAAACTGGTAAAAGATGGGATGTTCCATTCGGTTTCTACATTTTGGAACAATGGGACAAGACTATTGCCATCTAATTCATGTGGAGTTCCCTGTAAACCACACGCTTCTATGAGTGTAGGGTAGAGGTCGATCAAATTGATGGGCTTGGTGCAAACCTTTCCATTTTCTGAGCTTCCGGGAAAACGAATCATGGTGGGAACCAGTGCTGCCTGTTCCCAAAGTGTTGACTTTTCCCAACTCTCTTTTTCACCACAGTGATAGCCATTGTCTGAAAAAAAGATGACAATGGTATTTTCTGCATTAGGACCTTCATCTAAAGCTTTTAAAGCCCTTCCAAAACTCCAGTCGGCAAAAGAAGTACAAGCAAGATAAGCATGAATAAACTCTTTCCACAACTGCACATTAGTAGGGCCTGCTTTGGAAAACCTATCCCACATGTCTAAAATTTCATAGCTTTTCGCAGAAATATCTTCATTGTCATTTTCCAGATAGCCCGGGGGAAGAGGGATATCTTCCAGTTCATACTGTTCAAAAAATCTTTTAGGGGCAGTAAAAGGAGTATGAGGTCGCCATAAACCATACATGCAAAAGAAAGGTTGATCGTGTTCTTGATTTAAAAATTCTACTACAGCATCACCATTTCTTACATCGGGAAAATCACTATCCGGTCCTTCCCATGCTTTATAGGAAAAAAATCTACTCACTTGGTATTCATCCTTTTCCGGGAAAGGACCAAAACCTCCTTTTTTGACTTCATTGTCCCAGGCATAGGCTTCTTTTTCTTTTGGAATTTCTCCATGAAACAATTTACCCATACCAAAGGTCGTATAGCCGTTGTCTTTTAAATGTTCCGGTAGAGAAACCACATCTTGCATAACTCGAATCCATGGTTTACCGCCATTGAGATAGGCACCGGTATGATGCGGATATAGGCCACTGAGGAAAGCTGCTCTGGAGGGGTTACACTCTGGGGAAGCACAATATGAATGTCTAAAGGTAATGGCAGTTTTGCCAAAACCATCTAAATTCGGCACTACAGCATTCGGATAAGTATGAAAAATCCCATAATCATTAAGGTCATCTGCCACGACCATTAATATGTTGTACTTCTTTTTTGGAAGCGCTTTGCTTTCTGGTGGCTTATTTTCACAAGCAAGTAGAAACATAAGAGGAAGAAAAAGAAAATACGTCAATAGATTGATTCTCATGTCTTCTTGTTTTAGTGGGCCTCAGATTTGAATTCTTCAAATAATGCAGCTGCATTTAAGAAATGGGCAGTAATCCAGAACACCGTCCAATCTTCTACATATCCTCCTCGGTAAGAAGTAAATGGACGTTGGTCTTGCTTATCTTGAGTATAATTGGTTTGTTGAACTTGTTCACCCTGACTTCCAAATGGATCAATTAACTGACCACAAGAGCGATACATAAGTAAGGCCATATTTTTCAGTTGATCATCATTTTTGATTTGCCCGAGTTTGTAAACAAAAGGAGCGATAAGTACACCATAAACATCCAGGTGCATATTTTGAACAGAAACAGATGTCCAGCCACGGGTTTTGAAGCCATGATCTCTTAATCGACCTGCTGGTAAATCGACATCCCATATATAGGTGTAACTCAACATTACATCACAAGCATGTTGTGCCGCTTCTAAGAAAATGGCTTCATTTGTGGCCTCATACAGATAGAGGAAAGCCTGAAAAGCTCCAAAAGCTCCTTCTTTGTCCTCGCATTTTGCATCCAGTGTACCTCCCCAGTAAGGCTCTCGCATTGATAAGTGACGGTCTATGTAATATTGACCAGCCTTTTTTGCAGCTTCTAGATATTTGGATTCACCAAAAATTTCGTCAGCTAAACACAAAGGAGCTACAAAGAAAGCTTCATTGGTTGATTTGGGTTGCCAGGCGTCAGAAAGTATTCTCTTGGAATGGAAATCTGAAGCCTCTTTTAAAAATTGTCGCCATTGTTTGGTCTCATATTGACTGTTTTGAGCAAAACGGATGGCATTGGCAATATTAAACATTCCTTGACCTTGCGAAAGCCATTCGGGCATAGGACGCCACAGTCGTTCTCCCCAAACTTCTTTTTCAACATTATACCATGTATAAAACCCCTGTTCATAAAATTGAGTAGTGCTGACCATATCAAGAGAGCTTTGTACCATACTAGGTATCTCTTGTTCCTCCAAATTGGGGGCCAATACCTGCAAGGCATAACCTAAAGCAGCCGCCTGACCGACCCAGCCCAAAACAATATAAGGGCCTTTTTCAAATTGAGGATCAAATTGATTGAATCCTTTATTTTCAATCCAGCGACTTTTTGCAAATTCAAACTTATCCAATATGATTTCATCGAATGTAGGGAAGCTATTCAGGGAAAATGGATCATTGAGTTGGATAGATTTATATTGAGCAGCTTGGAAAGAAGAGCCTTCTTTGTCATTAGAATCAAGCTGTGTATCTAGGTAAAACGTTTTTTCTATGATCCCTCCTGGCGGTATATTTAACCAAGCTTCATCATAAGGCATCCAAAAGTCATCTTCTGCTTGTTTTGCTTTAATGACACTATTTTGCTGATTAGATGCACAGGGGCCAGATAGAAGCGTCAATACATTACCTTCTTCAAACCTTTCGATGCCCATAGACCACCATTGGTCAGTATAT
>JBCBCD010000344.1:5212-7114 GCA_038530915.1 Bacteroidota bacterium | reverse complement strand
TTCCAGACCAATTGTGCTAAGCCAGATTATGAATGTTGGTCATTGGGTAATTTGTACACAACAAATTATTCTATTAAAATAGAAGAAGTTAAGATTGCAAATATTGGAAACGGTGATGCTGGAGCTACTGAGGTTTGCGTAATGCTTTCTACAGACAAAGCCTTTAGCAATCTGGATTATATCGTCAAGCGAGTACAGCTTCCTGCACTATCTGCTAATGGCGGTATGTACAAGTTTGATCTTGAAATTCCTTTCTATGACATTGATCTTAGCGCAGGAGACTATTATGTTGGTTTCTGGATCGATTGTGATGATAATGTAATGGAAATCAGTGAGTACAATAATGTATGCCACTTTAATAATAAAGTTACCATTACTAAAAATCTTAAGCCTGATTTAGAGTGCTGGGATAGAGGAGACATTACTATAGACGATTGGGATATCGTAATCAACAATATTAAGATTACCAACCAAGGCAATGGAGAGTCTACTCCTACAGAAGTTTGTGTCGTACTTTCTACAGACTTAACCTTTGGTGATGGAGATGACATCACGGTAGATGAGTTGTATTTACCTGCATTAAGTCCAAACGAAATGGCGATTTTAAATGCCAATGTTGAGTTAATGAATTTGGACATTCCGGCTGATAAATATTACATCGGACTCGTTATCGACTGTAATGACAAAGTTTGGGAGACAGATGAATACAACAATGTTTGTTACTGGTCTAATCCTTATTTGGAAATTCCTGATGATAAGAAGCCAGATTTAGAATGTTGGTACAGAGGTGATATCACCATCGATGATTGGGATATTGTGATCAAAGATATCAAAATCACCAATCAGGGAATGGCGAAATCATCTTCTACACAAGTATGTGTAGTTCTTTCTACTGACTTAACTTTCGGTGATAGTGATGATATGATATTGGAATACTTGCCTTTAACTGATCTCGATCCAAACGAAATGGCTGTACTTAATGCCAATATTGAACTGATGGATAAAAACTTGCCTTCGGGTAAATATTATGTCGGTTTGGTAATTGATTGTTCGGATAAAGTCATGGAGTCTGATGAATACAACAACATCTGTTATTGGTCTGATCCTTATCTGGAAATCAAGGATAAGAAAAAACCAGACTTGGAATGTTGGGATAGAGGAGATATCACCATTGATGATTGGGATATCGTAATCAATGATATCAAAGTTGCCAATCTGGGTGAAGCTGAATCTAACATTACTGAAGTTTGTATAGTACTTTCTACAGATTTGAATTTTGATGACAATGATATGGTTCTTGAAGAGCTGTACTTGCCAAAATTAAGTCCTAACGAGATGGCTGTTCTTAATGCCAATATCGAGTTAATGGATAAAAATTTAGCTCCTGGAAAATACTATGTAGGTATAGTGATCGATTGTAACGACAAGATTATGGAGACCAATGAGAACAACAATATTTGTTATTGGTCTAATCCATACCTTGAAATCGAAGAGAAGAAAAAACCAAACTTAGAATGTTGGAACAAAGGTGATATCACAGTTGATGATTGGGATATTGTAATCAATGATATTAAAGTTGCCAATCTTGGTCATGTGAAATCTGGTGCAGCAGAAGTGTGTATCTATCTATCAAAAGATTTGAATTTCAATTCTAACGATATATTAGTTAAAACACTGTATTTACCTGCATTATCACCTAACTACATGGCGATATTGGATGCTAATATTGAATTGATGAATAAAAACATTCCAACTGGTGAATACTATGTGGGTATTGTTATTGACTGTGATGATGATGTGATGGAATCTAATGAAAATGACAATATTTGTTATTTCACTTATCCTAAAGTCAACATCAAAGATCCTAAGAAGCCGGATTTAGAATGTTGGAACAGAGGATCA
>JBCBCD010000344.1:0-5202 GCA_038530915.1 Bacteroidota bacterium | reverse complement strand
AAGTAGCTAATATTGGAGAAGCCAAAGCTGGTGCTTCTAAATTATGTGTTTACTTATCTACTGATTTGAACTTCAATTCAAATGACTACCTGGCTAAAACCGTTCAAATTCCTTCTTTATCACCTGGCTATATGGCTGTTGTTGATGCAGATTTTGATTTGGATGATTTGAACTTGCCTCCTGGTGATTATTACATAGGAATTGTAATCGACTGCCATGACGATGTTCATGAAAGTGATGAATACAACAATATTTGTTACTGGTCAAACGAATTGGCACACATTCCGGATCCTAAAAAGCCAGATTTAGAATGTTGGAGCAGAGGTAATATCCATGTAGACGATTGGGATATCATCATCAACGACATAAAAGTAGCTAATACAGGTAAAGCGAAAGCGGCTGCTTCTGAAGTATGCATCTACTTGTCCACTGATAAGACATTCAACTCTAATGATATTTTAGCTAAAACGTTGAATGTACCATCACTTAATCCTGGCTACATGGCCATTTTGGACGCTAATATCGAGTTGATGAACCTGGATCTTCCTCCTGGTAAATATTATGTAGGTATTGTGATCGATTGTGATGATGATGTTCACGAAAGTGATGAATACAATAACCTATGTTACTGGGATTATGTGATCGCAGATATTCCGGATAAGAAAAAGCCAGACTTAGAATGCTGGAATAGAGGTGATATTACTATAGATGACTGGGATATCGTAATCAACAATATCAAAGTTGCTAATATTGGTGAAGCTACTTCTTCTAAGACTGAAGTATGTGTTTACTTATCTACCGATTTGACGTTCGATTCTGATGATTTACTGGTAAAAACATTGAATGTTCCTTCTCTAACGCCAGGTTACATGTCCATACTTAATGCCAATATCGAATTGATGGATCTCGATATGCCTAAAGGTAAATACTATGTAGGATTAGTGATCGATTGTGAAGATAAGGTTATGGAAAGTGATGAATACAATAACATTTGTTATTGGTCAGATCCATATCTGGAAATTAAGGATAAGAAGAAGCCAGATTTGGAATGTTGGAACAGAGGTGATATCACAGTTGATGACTGGGACATCTTAATTACTGACATTAAAGTAGCCAATATTGGAGATGCGAAAGCAGGTGCTTCTAAAGTATGCATTTACTTATCAACTGATTTGAACTTTAATTCAAATGATTACCTGGCTAAAGAATTGGATGTACCTTCTTTAGAACCAGGCTATATGGCTGTATTGAATGCCAATATCGAGTTGATGGACTTGGATTTGGATCCTGGAAATTACTATGTGGGTATTGTTATTGATTGCCATGATGATGTAATGGAAAGTGATGAATACAATAACCTATGCTACTGGGATTACACCATAGCAAACATTCCTGAAAAAGGTAAACCAGACTTAGAGTGTGGTGATTTAGGTGTACTCAATATTTACAACAACCTAATAGATATTGATGATTTAATCATTCGAAATACTGGTGATGCTGATGCAGGTCCTGGTAGAGTAGGTATTTACATTTCTGAAAATACCAATATCACTACTAGTGACTACTTCCTTGGTAGTGTAGACTTCAATGGTGTTGATGCTGGTGAAAGCATATCTATTGACTTTGTTCAGTCGTATGCTTCCTTGAATTTACCAGTTGATAACTATTTTATAGGTATCATCATTGACGATGAAGAGGATATCACAGAATCTGACGAAACCAATAATAAGTGTTACTACGATACCAAGTTGAATATTGTGAAGCCTGGCAAGCCAGACTTAGAATGTGGTGATTTAGGTGTTCTTAACATCTACAATAACTTAATAGATATTGATGATTTAATCATTCGAAATACTGGTGATGCTGATGCAGGTCCTGGTAGAGTAGGTATTTACATTTCTGAAAATACCAATATCACTACTAGTGACTACTTCCTTGGTAGTGTAGACTTCAATGGTGTTGATGCTGGTGAAAGCATATCTATTGACTTTGTTCAGTCGTATGCTTCCTTGAATTTACCAGTTGATAACTATTTTATAGGTATCATCATTGACGATGAAGAGGATATCACAGAATCTGACGAAACCAATAATAAGTGTTACTACGATACCAAGTTGAACACTGTGAAACCTGGTAAGCCGGACTTGACCTGTTTGGATAGAGGAACACTGAAAGTTTCAGATGTAACCAATGTCTTAACAATTGAAGACTTGAAGGTCATCAATAATGGTAGTGGTAGTTCACAGGCTACTAAAGTAGCCTTCTACTTATCTACGAATACTAACTTTACGAATAGTGACATCTTATTGGGAACAGAAGATGTACAAGCTTTAGCAGCTGGTCAGACCGACTGGATCGACTTTTCTGTTGACCTGGATAATTTCGATATTCCGGATGGTGACTATTTTGTGGGTATTGTTATTGACTACACGTTCACGGTATCAGAAGTTTACGAAAACAACAACATCTGTTACTTCGAGACGCCAAAAGTCAAAATGACTCCAAAACCAAAGCCGGATTTGACTTGTAAGAGCAGAGGAGAATTATACATCGATGATTGGGATATAAACATCACTAATATTCAGGTGAAAAACGTTGGCGGGGCTTCTTCATCAAATACTAAAGTCTGTATCTATTTATCAACGGATACTAATTTTGGCAACAATGGAGATTACCTGGTCAAAGAACTTTACTTGAAAGGACTTTCTGCAAATGAAGTAGAATATCTAAATACGGGTAATATTGAATTGATGCCATTGAATATTCCTTACGGCCATTATTATGTAGGTTTAGTCATTGATTGTGGAGATAAAGTAATGGAAAGCAATGAATACAACAATGTCTGCTACTGGGATAACAAAGTTGAATTATCAGCTAATGAAAAACCAGACCTGACTTGTAAATCAATAGGTACTATCGAATTAGATGAAGAAGAATTAGAAATCAAGTCATTGAAGATAATCAATGAAGGATCTGAAAGCTCTGGTTCAACTGTTGTAGGTGTTTATTTGTCTAGCAATAGCACCATTACTACTGATGATAAGCGCATTGGTGAGATTTACCTGAAAGCGTTGAATGCAGGTAGTCATACCACTTTATCAGAAGACTTTGACTTAGATGATATAGATCTTCCATATGGTACTTATTATGTAGGCGTAATCATCGATGATGAAGAGAATATAGATGAAGAAAATGAAGGCAATAATATCTGTTATTGGAGTAATTACATCAGCTACCTGGATGAAGACTTACCAGACTTAAAGTGTAAGAGCATAGGTAGTCTATATGTTTACGATGATAGAATCACCTTCAGCAATGTAAGGGTTCAAAACAATGGTGGATCTGATGCTGGTAGCTTCAAAGTAGGCTTCTATTTGTCTGCTGATGAAAACTTCCATAGTGAGAGAACTTATCTTGGCGGTGTTCAGGTCGATGGAGTTAATGATGGAAGGTATGTGAGACTGGACGGAACCATGTATTTCTCAGATCTGGCAATTAGTGCCGGCACCTATCACATTGGACTAGTAATCGACGATGAAGAAGAAATTCAAGAGAAGGACGAAGACAATAATATTTGTCAATGGAATACCCACACTGTTACGTTTACTACAGACTTATTGGGTTGTAATTGTCAGGATAGCAGGTCTGATCAAATCTGTGAAAGTTTTGAGCGATATGTTGGAAAACAACCATTGTGCGAGCAGGCTGAATGTTGGAGTACGATGGAACAGTCAAATGCAGAATTGGCTGCTTCACAAGATGCAATGGTAAATACTCGTGAAACTTATCGAAGCAATAATGCTTTGATGGTTGATCAGGTAGGTCAAAATGTTATGATGAAGTTGGGAGACAGAGAAGAAGGATCTCATCACTTAACATTGATGATGTACATTCCTGAAGGAGAAATGGCGCACTTAGCCATCTTAAATACTGAGAATCCGGACCTTGAGAATGGCAACGAAGAAGATTATATCAACTTTGAGATCTTCTTTGGTACGGAAAAAGATGAAGAAGCAATTGTTTCAAATACACGCAATTCAACCTTTGAATATCCTAATGATAGATGGTTTGAGTTGAAGATAACTATGATTGCTTACAACAGACTAGTGAGTACTTTAGTGAATGGTGCTGATCTTGAGCTACACGGAGGAACACTTAATGGACCAATTGGTGCATTGAACTTCAAGAGCCCAACCAATCAATACCACTACTATGTTGATGACATCTTATTCATAGATGCACAAGCTACTACAGCAATCACGACTACTGAATCCAATGATATTGAATCAAGTAAATCCACACTTATTGCAGATGAGTTGATCACTCCAACTACTGAAGCAGGTGTAATGATTTATCCAAACCCAACATCTGGTTTATTCCAGTATGAATTGAACCTGGATAAAGCAGAAGATGTGGATATCGTGATCTACAATACAATGGGACAAATTATCAAGCGCTTCCACCACAAAGCTGTTAGAGAGGTTAGACAACAAATCAATCTATCAGAAGAAATTGGTGGCTTGTACATGATACAAACACAACATGGATCAAAGCAACACAATACAAGATTGCTTTTGAATAAATAAATTTTTAAGCGAATTATTATAGCGCATAATATTTTAGAGGCTGCTTCTGATTGAAGCAGCCTCTTTTTCTTTATATCTTGTACTTCAGTTGTTAACAGAAAAGATAACCAATGAATAAGAACCTTCCCTCGATTGCCTTTTTTTTGTTAGTGAGTACCTTCCACTGCCTGTATTTGAATGCCCAGGAAACTTATTACCTACATCAGGAATGGCTGGCTGCCCTCAATAAAACAGAATTATCCCCTACCCTTTATGAAGACAACTGTGGATTGTTGATCAATGACGTATTGGTCATAGGCAAAGAGGCTGTCATTGAACGTTGGCATCAATTTAAAAGAGAAAAAAAGGCTGAAATCTCTTATGTTCTATTTGATAATTTCCAGATTAGAAAAGAGCAGAAATTTGAGCTAGGAGCATATACGGTCGGAGATTATGTATACATAGCCATTAAAGGCTGGCGAAAAAAAGGTAAGTGGTACAAAGAGTTTGAAGCGATTTATCCACAGGAAAAAGCAATAAAAAAAGAACGCAAGCAGTATAAACTATTGAACAAGGCCAATAGGAAATGGGAAAAATACTCTAATGCTCATAATGTTGAGGGTCTGGTCAATAATTT
>JBCBCD010000343.1:0-7129 GCA_038530915.1 Bacteroidota bacterium | reverse complement strand
TGTAGTTTCTGCAAACGAAGGGGATTCAAGAGACTATGATGGTTTCTCTGAAGAAGAGCGTGTAGGTGGCATCACTCTTGATCCTACTGCCTTCCCTAACGCAGCAGAATTACAACAAGATAGTGTATTGGGTCGCTTAAACATCACAACAACCTTAGGTGATACAGATGGTGATGGCGACTTTGATGAATTGTACTCATATGGTGCCCGTTCTTTCTCTATCTGGGCAGCAGACGGTTCATTGATCTTTGATTCTGGTAATCACATGGAAACAAAGATAGCAGAATTAGATCCGGATAACTTCAACTCAAACAACGATGACAACGATTCCAGAAAAGCTCGTTCTGACGATAAAGGACCAGAGCCGGAAGCGGTAGAAATCGTTAAATTAGGTGATGATGTATTTGCATTAATTGGTTTGGAAAGAATGAGTGGTATCATGGTTTATGACATCACAGATCCTACTGCGCCAACTTTTGTAAACTATGTAAACAATAGAGATTTCGGTTTTGACGCTGATACACCAGAAGCAGGTGACTTAGGTGTTGAAGACTTGAAATACATCTCTGCAGAAGATTCTCCGGTTGGTATTCCATTGGTACTTTCAGCAAATGAAGTATCTGGTACCGTTACCATCTTTGCAGTGAATGAAGTACCGATGATTGCTGATGAATTCACATTGCGTGTTGTACACAACAATGATGGTGAATCAAGATTGCTTCCTGATACATTGGGTAATAGAATTATTGGTGGTGCTTCACAATTCAAAACGGTAGCTGATGAATTGAGAGGATTTAATACACCATCTATCACATTGTCTTCAGGTGATAACTTCTTAGCGGGTATCAACTTCTCTGCTTCTTTAAACAGAGCAGAAGGTTTGCCATTCTACGATGCACAAGTATTGGATGCTATCGGTTACGATGCAATTGCAATAGGTAATCACGACTTTGACTTTGGCCCGGATGTATTGGCTGATTTCATTCAGGATTTCTCTACGACTATGCCTCCCTATTTGTCAGCAAACCTTGATTTCTCAGGTGAAGCAAATCTACAGGCATTGGTTGATGAAGGACGCATCGCTCCAAGAACGATTATTAATGTAGATGGCGAACAAATAGGTGTTGTTGGTTTAATCACAGAATCGATCAATAATATTTCTTCTCCGGGTAATGTAGTGGTTGACTTTAATTTGGTAGGTGTTGCACAAGCACAGATCGATTCATTGGAAGCTGCAGGAGTTAACAAGATCATCTTGATCACACACTTGCAAGATATCGATAATGAAATCGACTTGATTTCTCAGATTGAAGGAGTAGATGTAGTAATTGCAGGTGGTGGAGATGAATTATTGACCAACAACTCTGCAAATATTCTGAATGATGATGATGAGATATTTGATTCTTATCCATTACGCACACCAGACATAAATGGTGACACAGTTTATGTAGTAACTACACCGGGCAACTACCGCTATGTAGGTAACTTGGTATTGAGCTTCGATGAAATGGGTAATGTAACCAGTGTTGGAACTGAGTCTGACTTGATTTTGGTTGAAAATGCAGCTACCGACGCGGCTTTAGATACAACGGTTATCGATTCTATCCTTGCCAACCAATTGGCATTGAGAAGCAATATCATTGCACAATCTGAGGTTGACTTGGATGGTATTAGAGGAAATGTTAGAACAATAGAAACGAACCAGGGTAACTTGATCACTGATGCCTTCTTGTGGTTGGCAGAAAGAGACAGGGATGCAGCAGGTCTGGATGAGAATACTCCAATTGTAGCCATCCAAGGTGGTGGTGGAATCCGCAATGACAATATCATTCCAGCAGGTCCAATCAGTGAAGCACAGACCTTTGACATGTTGCCATTTGCTAATTCTGTACAAGTCTTAGATCCAATTACACCAGCAGAATTCAAAACTATGTTGGAAAATTCTGTTTCTAAGATTCCTGGTGCAAGTGGTCGCTTCTTACAAGTTGCTGGTTTTGAAATGGTATACGATACTGCTCGTGCTGCACAGACTACCAATGAACAACAAGAGGTTGTAACCTTTGATGGTGAAAGAGTCGTTTCTGCAACTTTAGCAGATGGTACTCAAATAATCGTTGATGGTGAAGTGGTAGATGGTGCACCTAATGTATATGTAGTAACCAACAGCTTTACAGCAAGAGGTGGTGATGAATATTACATCTTTGATGGACGCAACACTACATTCATCGCTCCTTCTTACCAAAGAGCCTTGTTTGAATACATTGTTGATGAGTTAGCAGGATTGATTACAGCCGCTCAATATCCAGTTGGTGGTGAAGATCGTATAGTACTATTCGATCCAACTTCAACGGAAGAGTTTGACTTAGACTTGAGTGAGTACAGCTTTAATGTAAGTCCTAACCCAATGAGCAATAACGTACAAGTGAGTTACGAATTGCCTAAGACTAGCCAAGTAACCATTACCTTGGTTGACTTGATGGGTAGACCAATCCAAAATATTGTAGAAGATCAGCTTGGAGCTGGTCAATATACTCACACTTTGGATGGCTCTGACTTACCAACTGGAATTTATGCATTCTTGATCCAAATCGATGGCAAGATCAATGCAATGAAAGTTGTGAAGCAGTAAGATGATACCGAACTAGTCGTTGGCGCAGCCAACGACTAAGCATAAAAAGGGTTGACGCCGATAGGAGTCAACCCTTTTTTATCAATTCAATAACCTTTTTTGTTAAGGACTGTTTAATGTTTTTCAAATTGTCTTAAACAAGACCCAAGTACTTCTAAGTACTTTTATTTTTACGTCATTATTACAATTTAAACCATTAACGCTGTATGAAAAATGTATTTACACTGGCCTTAGTATGTGGCCTTTTGTTTTCATTACAAGTAAATTTAAAAGCTCAACAGGTGGAATTTCCAGGTATGGACAAAAGTCCAATGGATATGGCTTATTTCCCAAAAAGAGCTGCTTTTAGAGCTTTTGAAAAAACCGATGAAGCTAAAAAAGCAAATGAACCTAAAATTCGCGTGATCTATTCAAGACCACAATTGAATGGTCGTGAGTTGTTTGTAAATCTTGAAAAGTATGGACAGGTATGGCGTGTAGGTGCTAACGAATCTACAGAAATTCATTTCTACGACAATGTGACGATCGGAGGCACTAAAGTGAAGAAAGGAAGATATACAATTTATGTAGTTCCTCAGGAAAAAGAATGGGAAGTACATTTCAGTACCGACCTCGACGGTTGGGGACACTATGCTTTCAAACCTGAAGATTCTACTGTTGCAAAAATAACGGTACCAACAGAAAAAACTGCTGAAACCTTAGAAGCATTTTCTCTTACCTTCTTAGATGTAGCAGATGGCGCTCATATGGCTATGGGCTGGGGCGATGTAATGGTTAGGGTACCGATTGTATTCTAGCTATATGAGGATTGAGCGATGACCATCGCTCAATCCTCCTACCAATTATTCATCCGTTTTATTCTTATTCTCCCACTTCTTCTTCGCCAGATCTTGTAAATTAGCCACAGCATCCATCTCATCCATAATCTCTCTACCCAAAAGGGTTTCGAATAAATCTTCCATGGTAACAAGACCCAAAACAACTCCGAAGTCATCAACAACTATAGAAAGGTGTTGCTTTTCCTTTGTCAATTGATTGAACAACTCTGGTAATGGCATGTCTTCGTGCACAAAGTTGACTTTTCTGACTAAGGTCTCAAGCGTTATTTCAGGATTCCCTTCTGCTATATTCTGTAGCAATTCATCTTTTAGGGCAATACCAATTATTTCATCTGTGGTTTCTTTATAGATAGGAATTCGTGAATAACGAATTGGCTTTTTTTGATCATAAAAATCTTTCACCGTTTGATCAAAAGCTCCCATAAGTGCAACAGTCTTTGGAGTCATTATATCTCGAATGGTCAGCTTTTCAAACTGTAATAAGTTTTTGATAATTGTTGATTCACTTTTATTCAACTCACCACTATCTTCACCTTCCTGAGCCATAACGGCAATGTCCGCTCTTGAAAAAACGGATTTGCCTTTATCCTTTTTAAATGTCTTTGTTATCAACTGACTGAGCCAGACAAATGGTCTCAAAACGATTAAAAGGATTTGCAAACTTCTTACTGTGAAAGGTGCGTATCGCTTCCAATTGTTTGCACCCATTGTTTTTGGAATAATTTCAGATAAAATTAAAATTGCCAAGGTCATTACACTGGCAATAATAGACTCATAACTCAACTCTAAAGGCCCAATGGAAAAATGATTTTCACCAAAAATTTTTCCTGCTTGTGCTCCTACACCAATTGCACCTACAGTATGTGCAATTGTATTGAGGGTTAAAATAGCTGAAAGTGGTTTGTCTATATCCGTTTTAAAGTTTTCTAGGACCAAGCCAATTGGATTTCCTTCTTGAACTTTCCCTTTAATATAGGATGGAGTGATGCTTAGTAAAACTGCCTCCCAAATAGAACATAAGAATGAAAAGAGAATGGATAAAGCAAAAAAGACAACTAACAATCCCATTAAAAAATATATTGATTAACAATTAATTTCTTAGCCTGTGATAAAATTAACATTATTTGTTATAGAATAGCTCCCCTTGAAAAGTTTTTTAGTCGATTGGTTCTCTTTTGTGGTCTTGTCTGCGTGCTCCAAAAATCAAAGTATTGGCATTTAAAGTTTAACAATTCAACTTTTAAACTTTTACAGTTTTAAACATATAGACTTTAAATCAAAATTCTAATATGAATTAACACGCCTTTTCGTTACCCTTTCCTTATATTTAAGTCTTAATGATATGACGATCCATACCCTTTAATTAATTTTAAAACTAATTAATAATGAATCAGTTAAAAAAATCACTTTTCGTTGTTACTATGGCAATCGCTCTTTTCTTAATGCCTTCTTGCAATACCAGTAAAACCTTTCAAGGTGCTATGGCCGGAGGAGCATTGGGTGGAATCATAGGTGGAGTTTTGGCAAAAAAAGGTAAGAAGGCTAGAGGGGTCCTTATAGGATCAGTTATTGGTGGAACAGCAGGTGCATTGATCGGCAAATATATGGATAAGCAGGCAAAAGAAATACAAGAAGACCTCAAAGGTGCTAAAGTTGAAAGAGTAGGAGAGGGAATTTTGATTACGTTTGATTCAGGACTAATGTTCGATGTAAATAAGTCCGATTTAAAGGGTGCTACCCGTCAAAATTTAAATGAACTTTCAGAGGTCTTACAAAAGTACGACGACACGGAGATACTAATACAAGGACACACAGATAGCTCTGGCGAAGAGGATTATAATATGACCTTGTCAAACAATAGAGCCAATTCCGTTTCCTCTTATCTAGTGGTAAAAGGGGTGGCTAAATCCAGACTAGTAACCATGGGACTGGGTGAAAATGAACCAATAGCCAGCAATGAAACAGCTAATGGCCGCCAACAAAACAGAAGAGTTGAAATCGCCATCGTTGCTAATGATAAGTTGAGAAAAGCTGCTGAGCGAGGAGATATTGGGGTTTAATTCATGGGTCATAAGTCATGGGTCATAGGTCATGCCCCACAACCTATGCCCCATGACCTATGAGTAATGCCCCATGGCTGAAGAAAAGAATCTTTCCAATTTATCTGCATCCAGCTTCCCATCCGTTCTTACACTACTACACAAGTCTAAGCCATAAGGATTCACTTCATCAAGGGCTTTTTGGACATTGTTCTCGTTTAAGCCTCCCGCGAGGAAAACCGGGATGGAAACACTTTCTACAATCTTCCTGCTGACTACCCAATTGTGGGTTTTTCCAGTGCCCCCTAAAACCTTAACAGCTGCATTTGGATTGCCACTATCTAGTAAAAGCGCATCTACATGGGGTGCAACTTCCATAGCTTCCTCAATAGATTTTTCATCCATAACGTGTATAACCTGGACCAACTTAACTGTTGGAATTCCTTTACGTAATAAAGCATAGTGATCGATTGGAATAGCATCTACCAACTGTATGGTATTGGTCTGCACTTTTTGATGTTGCTCTATGATTGATGGAGCGGTTGTTTCACTAGTAAGTAAAAAACTTCCTATTGGCGGAGGTGTATGAGATGCAATATCTTTAATGAGTTGTTCTGAAATGACACCTGGTCCGCTTGGCATATTAGATACAAGTCCTAACGCATCAGCACCCGCCTTAATGGCCATGTTTGCTTCTTCCACTGAAGAAATACAGCAAATCTTAATTCTGGGTCTTTTACTCATAATTAAATAAAGGATTAATTTACCACATCATAAGGTAAGAATAAAGAGAAAGTACTT
The DNA here is from genome assembly GCA_038530915.1 of Bacteroidota bacterium. Taxonomy (GTDB): domain Bacteria; phylum Bacteroidota; class Bacteroidia; order Chitinophagales; family Saprospiraceae; genus JANQPA01. The sequence continues at coordinate 821 of JBCBCD010000343.1, read as the reverse complement.
CCCTGAGCAGGATTTGATTCAGCTTGTATGTAACCATGGTTCTTTTCAGCCATTTCCTGAGACAGGCTTAAACCTATACCCAGGCCTCTTTCTCCCTGGGTTCCTCTTAGGCTTTCTGAGCCCATTTTGAATAAATTTTTCTGTTGCTGATCGGTCATACCAATACCTTGATCAATTACTTTGATAATTTGATGGCCATTGTGAATGCCTGATTCCAGATTAATAGTAGTATAAGATTCTGAAAACTTAATGGCATTGGAGATCAAATTCCGCATAATTAATTTGAAACTTTCGGGATCTGCATAGAGTTGTGCGGTATCAGGTATTTTATTGACGATCTTGATATTTTTAGCTTTTGCCGTTTCTGATAAAAACTGGGCTACTTTATCAACTTCATAATAAGCATAAAAATACTTTGGAGACAGCTCAAATCCATTTAATTGTGAATAAGACCAACGCAATAAGTTGTCCAAAGTAGCATGTACCTGTTCCGTACTTGCCTTAAGATCTTGAGCAAAAGTATTAAAAGTACTTTGATCGATGTATTGATCAGAAATCAACTGCAATATTCCTTCCAGGCGACCTATAGGAGATTTTAAGTCATGGCTAATAATGGCAAATAACTTGTCTTTTGTTGTATTCAAATCTTTTAATCGAAGTGCTTGTTCTTCTAACTCCTGCTTATTTTGTCTTACCAAAGCGGATTGTTCGGTAATCAACTTATTTTTCTCCTCTAATTGTTTGTAAGCTTCTTTTTTACTCTGAAACTGATAAATAATAGTAGCCAAACCAATAACTAAAGTAATCAGTAGAATGGCCAA
>JBCBCD010000342.1:0-7138 GCA_038530915.1 Bacteroidota bacterium | reverse complement strand
CATTCTTTATCTTTTAACTCTTCATAAAAAGATCGATCTATAATAGTTACTCTTTGAGAATTGACAAATACTTCGACAACCAGGTTTTCAAATTGAGCGGCTGCTTCTTGTTCATATCTTCCGGAAGTATATTGAAACGGGAGTATCCCCATTTTATAGGCATCCAACTGAGCATGAGTATCTGCTAGGAACAAAACAAGCAGACTAAGGGTAAGTAGTGTTTTTATCGTTTTCATATGATAGGTTTATTTAGAGTTTCTCAAAGGAATAACGGATTTAGCTTACCGGATTATTATTTTGAAGCTTTACCTTTTTGTTCTAATCTAATGCGATAAATAAAATCAGTACTAGGTATTTCTTTAAAACCCAATTGTTTGCACATCGTCACTATTTGTCCCCTGTGATAGGTACTGTGGTTAAAAACATGCATAAGCATATGATAGGCAAAACTTTGCTTAGGCTCTCCATTTATTCTCGTGTATGAAATTTCAGTATTGGCTTCCTCATCTGATGTAACATGTTCAGCTATCCACTCACTCAACTGTTGTGAGGTGATCAAAATACCATCGTACAAAGTATGAATCATACTCTGATATTGATGACTAGGAAATTCGCTGGGAGAATATCCATTCAATCTACTCAGCCAAACAATTTGGCCATCCCAAATGTGTAAAAGTGTTTTTTCAATAGAAGGAAAACTACTGATTACGTTTTTTCTAATCAATTCATGTGGATAATCCCTGAGATAAGTAATCAATCTTTGGTTTGCCCAATGGTTATATTCTGCGTATTCTTTTAGCAGTTTGTTCATAGTTGTATTTTTAACCTTTAATCGCAAGTTACAATACTTACAGACTTTATTTTTAGCAACTAAAAAAAATTGCTTGTTTTGCGCTTTTAAAAATGTTTATTGCGAGTGAATAAATCGAACTTGGGTTAAATAATCAAATCAATGATTCATCCAAAACAAACCATCAATTGTAAAGGAAAACTACTAACGCTTGACCAACCAAGAGTCATGGGGATATTGAATGTTACACCTGATTCTTTTTTTGACGGGGGCCAATATGATCAAATAGATGGGGCTTTATATCAAGCTGAAAAAATGATCAAAGAAGGGGCAGATATACTCGATATTGGAGGCATGTCTTCCCGACCTGGCGCAGCTATCATTTCAGTCGAAGAGGAGCTGAAGCGTGTCATTCCGGTAATAGAAGCCATAAATAAAGCTTTTCCAGAACGCATTATCTCCCTGGATACCGTAAGAGCAAAAGTGGCTACTGAGGGCATTCAAGCAGGTGCACATCTTATCAATGATATTTCTGCGGGTGCTATCGATGCAGATATGTATACTACCGTTGCTGCTCTAAAAGTACCCTACATTTTAATGCACATGCAAGGGACGCCAAAAACCATGCAACAAAATCCTGATTACGAGGATGTTGTACAAGAAGTATTAGACTTTTTTATACAAGAGGTAGGAAAACTACGAGAACTAGAGGTGACTGATATTGTGGTAGATCCAGGCTTTGGGTTTGGAAAAAAACTAGAGCATAATTATCAATTGCTTAAGTATATGCATACTTTCCTTATATTGGATCTTCCAATACTTACTGGACTTTCCAGAAAGTCAATGATCAACAAAGTGTTGGGCACAGCTCCCAAAAACGCTTTGAATGGGACCACAGCCTTGCACATGGTCGCGCTCCAGCAAGGAAGTAAACTACTAAGGGTTCATGATGTGAAGGAAGCAGTTCAGGTAATCAAATTATTTTTGCAGTTGGAAGAACAATGAAAGATGAATAATGAACGATGAATAATGAATAGGCACCCATCCATAGTAACTGAGTTAACAGAAATGGAAATCCAAAAGATCGCTATTGGATGCCTAAAACATTATTATCGTTACTACCCAAGAGTAGGAGAGACTACCGCTAAAGTGAATGTAAGAGCTGAGGGAGATATCATAGCTGATGGTTATCTTTCTTTTGAGCAGGAAGATGGAAGCACTTTTACTGCCACCCTGGAAGCTACTTCTCGAATGACCAGTAAAGAGGTGAAGTATAGAATGCAATACAGTCTTCTTTTTTGGGATAGCTTCACGGTAGGTAGTTACGTCACCTTGGGTTTCATTGCTTGGCAACATATATTCAGAGACAATTTGTGGGTCGCTCAGTATGGAACAGTGGTAGCTATTTTATTTCAGTTGGCGATTTTGCTCTTGTCTATGGCTACTTTTGCGGGTTTATTTAGTCGAAGAAAAAGATATAGATACATTTACGCCATTGCACAGTTCAAACAGTATTATGCCAATGATCAGTGGATAGCAGTAGGAGAGGATGTGTTCGTAAGTAAAAACGACAAGCACCTCAAAGAGTTAATGAATCAATGTGTTATTCATGGAATGGGATTGATATTGATCGATAGAGCCAGTGTGCCTCATATACGCATAGCACCTGCCCGTGTAGATCATTTTGACCATAAGAGAAAAGTATTGGAGTTTGGTACCTTAGAAGAGTTGACGAAAAATGTGGTCGTAAGTAATAATATGCGTACCGGAATCAGTAAATACCTTCCTAAAATACAATTGCCGTTTGATACATCTAGTTTACAAACCATTCGTTTCCAAACTCCTTATGGCAACCAAATAGTACTCAGTCTCATTGCTATCATCTTGTCGACCATCATCATGTTCAGGCAACACAAAGAAGAAAAGGAGATCACCTATGTAGATGAGCTTACTTACCCACAATTAATGGCTTCCAAGCGCTTGTATCCCTATTATTACCTGGGGCTGGATACCGTTTATCCTTTGGATACTCCTTACATAGTAAAAATACCACGTGATGTGAATGCTTCTAAATATGTGTTGACAAAAGGAGACTACCGTCAAGCCGGACTGATCATCTACTCTAGTGAAGGCATTATGGTAGAATATGCTTGTGAACGACTCAATGATATTTCCACCAGTAAATTCGCGATCACGGCTGGTCGATTTAGTACGATGGAAGAATTAAGAAAAGTAATCATACGCCTCAACCAACAGGGGATAACCGCTTCTGGTCTTTGGGCCGGTTGCTTCAGTGATAGTGATGAATACCTACTTTATATTGGCGATTTGTACTTCAATGTAGATGAAGCCAGAGCTGATTTACGAGTGATCAGAAACAGATTGAGACAAGCCCAGTATGATGCCTCTGCTTTTATTTTCGAATTGGTCTTTTAATAGTGATAGGTAAAATGATTGGACTTCATTCATAAACTATTTTAAAGTTGGGTTAAAAATTATATTCATAAACCTTTTTTGCGTATTTATCGTCTTAAAATAAAGGCATTTGAACAACTTATGTGACTGATGTGGTTCAAAAAAATATTTACGACTTCTATATAAATGGAGACAGAACAACAACAATCCTCACCTCGATCATCCTGGCTGAAACGGATTTGGAAATGGACCAAGCGTTTGCTTCTCGTCCTGATCCTGCTATTCGTTGTTTTGTTTGCCATTCTACAAATCCCTTCGGTACAAACCTGGACCATTCGCCAACTTAAAACCAGAATAGAAAAAACGACAGATACTGAAGTTGAAATTGAATATGTCTATTTATCCTTCTTTGATCGGTTGCGATTACAGGAAGTTAGCATCATGGACTCAACTTTAGATACCATCCTCTTTTCGAAAAGCATAGAAGTTGATTTTGACCTCAGTCCCGCAACATTATTTAGTCAAGGATTGGTGGTGGAAGGCATAACACTAAGTGGCACTCAGCTCAATCTCATTTATGATGAGCCCAAAACAAAAAATAAATTCTCTGCTTTCTTACAAAAACTATTGCCACCAAAAGATCCTTCCAAAAAGAAAAAGGGTAAGGGCTTACCGTTGGATCTTAGAGTCTTAAACCTGAAAAACTTTAGATTTTTAGAATACAACAAACCCAAAGGCAATATACTCGAAATTTTAGTTCCCTCTGGAAGCATTGGTATTGAGGAACTCAACTTTCCTAATAATCGACTCATCTTCAGCAGTGCCAATTTTAACAACCCTATAGTAAATGTAGAAAAAGAACCCATTGAAGACATGAGCGTCTTTGAACCCTATGATACTTCTGAAGCTTGGACGGATACTACGGGATTGCTTATTGCCATCCATGATCTACAATTAAATGCTGGGACCTTTTTACTACAAAACTTCAGAAAAGCTCCGGTCAAACTCACACCAGATGACCAATTGGACTATCAGCATATGAATGTACTGGACATCAATATAGATGTGGACAGTCTAGAGTTTCACGAATGGGATTTCTCTTTTTACGGCATTGCTAATTCTATTGCCTGTAGGGAAAATAGTGGCTTTGAGTTGACTAAACTGTCTGCTGAAGAGGTCAGTGTAACACCAACAGGTACGGAGATCTTGGGTTTGCAGTTGATTACACCTAAAAGCAACATCAGTGATACGCTAATTTTTAACTATGACCAATACATTGATTTTGAAGACTTTGAAAGAAAGGTCAAAGTAGATGGCCGTATGAATGACGCAGAAGTAGCGATAGAAGACATCACTGTTTTTGCTCCCAGATTAATAGAAAATGCCTTTTTTAGAAACAACATAAAAGAAGTCATTAAAGTAAATGGCCGAGTCTATGGAGAAGTCAATAACCTCAAAGGCCGTAATATTGACCTGGAATTAGCAGGTGATACTAAAATAGTAGGAAGGTTTAGTTTTAACAACCTTACTCAAAAAGGAGAAGAAGTGCTCAGTTTGGGACTTACAGATTTAAGAACCAGCATGCGATCTCTCCGTCAATTGATTCCCCGCTTCAATCCTCCTGCCAACTTTGATAAGCTGGGAACCATCCGATTCAAAGGATTTTTTGATGGTCTGTTGGACGACTTTGTTGCGGATGGAAGCATGTCTTCCGATCTGGGTGATGCTACCATGGACATGCGTCTCAATCTGAAAGAAGGAAAAGACAATGCCCGCTACTCAGGAAACCTTAACCTTATCAATTTTGATGTAGGTAAATGGACCGGTAGCAAAGACATTGGTAAGATCAATATGACTACCCGGATTTTTGACGGAATTGGCTTAAGTGGCGAAAATGTAAGCGCAAGACTGGAAGCAGATATTCGTTCTTTTAGGTTTAAAGACTACAATTATCAAAATGCCTTGATTGAAGGTGCACTGAGTTACAATATGTTTGATGGAGCACTGGTGGTTAGGGATGAAAATATAGATTTTGAATTTATTGGTGAGATCAATTTAGAAGAGGGCATTCCTTATTACAACTTTGATGCCTTTGTCAAAAAATTGGATTTGTACCAACTAAACTTATCGAAAGAAAAACTGGAACTTTCAGGCAATATCAATCTGGCACTCCAAAATCAAAAGTTATCAGACCTTGAAGGAGACATTTCACTACTCGAGTTCAATATCTTACAAAACGATACTTCTTTGTATGAATTGGGTGAAGTGTATATACGTTCTCAATTGGATTATTTGGGCAACAAATCCTTTTCCATAGATTCTGATATTTTGACCTGCGAGGTATATGGATTATTTGACTTGGAACAGATTCCAAATACCATTAGCGAGTACCTGCATCAGCATTATGGCGGAATAGCAAAGAAACTCAAGTTCAAGCGCCCTTCCAAAGAGATTGATCCAAGTACATTTGAATATAATGTACGGGTTTTGAACTCAAACGGCCTGGAGAGATTGATCAGTCCAAACTTGGGAGCTTTGACAGATATAGATATCAATGGGCGATTTGATAGCTTCCAAGATTCCCTTGAACTGGAAATCAATGCACCAAATTTTGAGTTGGGTACCATTGCCTTACAGGATGTAGCAGTGAGGCTTAGATCAGAAGGAAAAGAAGGCAATTTAGATTTTGCAGTAGATTCAACCATCATTAATGACAAAAGAGGCTTGGCCCCTATCACATTTATAAGTTTGTTGGAGGGGGATACCATTCTATTTGGTTTGAATTATTCTTATTCTTCTCCTTTTAGTGATAATATGTTCTTCTCCAATCAGGTGGTCGATAAGTTGAACCTCAATGGTACATTTGCCATCATAGACAGCTCCGATTTTTACCTGGAGATGGATCAATCAGATTTGGTCATATTAGAAAATCGGTGGAATCTGCTACCCAATAATTACATCCGATTCAACGATTCTACCCTGACCATTAACAACCTGAAATTCTACAAAGACGATCAGGTGATTTCATTATACCAAAGAGGTGAAAAAGGAGTGGAGTTGGAACTGAAAGGACTCAATTTTGACTATATCGAAGAAGTATGGGATTACAAACCACTCAATTTTAGAGGTCCTTATGATCTATTCTTGTCATTTGATGATGTCTTTGAGATGAAAGGCCTCAATGTAAGCGCTCAAGCTGATACCTTATGGATTAATGAAGACGATTGGGGACAATTTAGGTTAGATGCTTCTGCTCCCGATTTGAAATCTGACCTGCATGCTTATGCTACTATTACCAAAGAAAAAGAAAATCGACAACTCATATTAGAAGGTGATTTCAAGCTGGCAGATGCCATTGAAAACCCTAAACTGGATGAGCAAAAAGCCACTTATTTTGACTTTGACCTGGGTATCAATAATTTCCCAATGGCCATAGGCGAATATTTCGTCGCTCCCAATGTCACAGATATAACCGGCACCTTCGATGCACAGTTGAGAATATATGGGCTTAAAAAACCGAATATATCAGGTAATATGGGCTTGCATAATGGTGAATTTACGGTCGATTATCTAAAAACGACTTATCACTTTGACGATGCCAATATAGATGTCGACAATGAATTATTCAATGCTACCGGTACGGTCATCAGAGATAAATACAATCACTCTGCGATCTTGTATGGAGGCTTGAGTCACAATCACCTGAAAGACTTAGGCGTAAATGCAAGACTAAAAACAGATCGCTTCCTGGCTTTGGATACGAAAAAAGGAGACAATAAAATGTTTTATGGGCAAGCCATGGGACAAGGCGAAGTACGTTTCTCCGGCAGTCTAAAGCAAACTAATATTTATGTAAATGCGATCGTTAGTGATAGTTCTTTTCTAACCATTCCTGTCAATTCGGATAGAGACGCTTCCAATTTGAAGTTTTTG
>JBCBCD010000341.1:0-7148 GCA_038530915.1 Bacteroidota bacterium | reverse complement strand
GTGAGCTTGATTTTAAAAGTGTTAAAAATTAATATTGTTCCATTAAACTATTTATGATAAGCTTAGTTCTCAGTTTCGTGGCATTTATGTTTAATGCTAAGGTTTGAACTCAAAATATATTTTTTTATGAAGCTTTTAGAATATGTTTTTAAAGGAGTTGGTGTTATTGTATCCATTATTCTTTTTATCATGGGACTTTCAGTCATGTTGTATGCCTGTTATGATGGATTTCTCGTAATTAATAAAATTCTTTTTTATTCAACAAAGGAGAGTAGTGTGATCTATGGAGTAATGGGAGTTTTGGATTTGATTCTTTTGAGTTTCAGCATTTTCATAACCAGCATAGGCATATATGAATTGTTTGTAAAACCATTGGAAAATCTACCTCAATGGATACAAGTCAAAGACCTGGATGCCTTAAAAGCCATGTTGATAAAAATCATAATAGTAGTTATGAGTATTTCTTTTATGGGTAAAGTGATTACATGGAATGGAGAGGACAATATACTTACCTATGGTGTTTCTATTGGAGCTGTTACACTAGCATTGAGCTATTTTCTGAGTGTGAAGACGAAGCATTAAGTTGGAGGAGGTCTAATGTCTAAGATAGAGTTGCCCTTACACATTAGACTTTCGACTGAAAATCAAAACTTATAATTGATCGAAGTACCAAACTGTGAAAAATTAACTCCATCTGTTACATCTTTGATGAATGGTCCGGAAAAAAAGTAGAAATAAGAAACCTCAACTTCTAAAAACCTATTGATTGGTCTGCCCACTTGTATTCCTGCCTGATGTCCAATAAATCTCTCATTGGATTCACTGCCCGCTATGTTTAACCTTCCAGAAGGGAAATAAATGCCATCTCCTAATTGGTGTCGCCAAAAGAAATCCCAGTCCAACATGACTGAAACACTTGAAAACAGATTAAACCCTAAAGAAGGATGTATATCTACTAGATTTGCGGGCCCAACTACTGCCAATAATCCAAAATAACCTCCTCTTGGATATAAAGCATTAAAGGTTTGCAAATCTCCATCTTCCGGATCTTTATCGCCACTTATGATTTCAGCTTTTAATCCTGGTTTGAATCCCACATTTCCCGGAAATTTAAAGCTCAGGTCAGTAGAAATGGTCCAGGCGTTTATTGAACCATCACCAAAAGAACCTCTTTGCAATACAAATTCATTATTGTACGATAGTCTACCTATGGTCCCCCAATTACGAATTCCAAAGGAATGCCTGGTTTCTTCTAATGACCCTTCTTCAAATCTTGGATTTTCATGGTTAATGCCCAGGTAGTAAAGGTCAAAATTTAAAACTTGATCTTTAGTTGCATTCCATACATAATACGTTCCCCAAAGCAACTGATCAGTATTGAAATCATTATCAAAAACACCTGTTCTTTGTGGGTTATACGCATAAAGAAGAACATCCAGTTGGTGGTTGTCCTTTTGCCATATGTATCTTGCTCCATCAAAAGATTGTCGCACATTGGTTCCTTCTCTGATACTGATCAGGCGTCTTGAACCATAAAACAGCTCTCTTCTACCTACTTCAATTTTTGAATTCCCGAATTGGAAACTTGCAAATAACTGGTGAAAATCCAGACGATCTACATTAAGAAAAAAAGGTGGTCCATTTCTACCGATAGAATGGCCACTTTTGAGTTGAGTAAAAAGTCTAAATCTTTTACCTAAATGCAAATCTGTATGAAACATGAAACGGAGATACAAGGGTGCATCATCATTGTTTTTTATCCATTCTTCATTTTGTAAGACCTGAAACTCAGATCTAAAATCACCACCCAAACTTAGAAAACTATTTTCGTGGAGCGGGATATATTTCAATTTTTCCCAGAATGTTGGTGCGGTGGATTTACCCTTTAAAAAAGAATAATCTTCACTAGCCCTTAGCATTTTAAATCCGGGATAGGAGATTACTGTAGAATCCTGACCAAACGATATATGAATCGAAAGCAGCAATACTGTGAATTGTATTGCTGCTATCCTAAATGATTTCATTTCCTAAAAGTTTCGTATGAGCAAAACACCACCTATGATCAACAAGACTCCTATCATTCTTTGCCAGTTGATGGCATGTACACTGAGTCCCAGCAGTCCAAAATGATCCATCACTAAAGAAAGACTGAGTTGTCCTGCAACGACCAAGCCGAAAGTAAGCGCTGCCCCAATTTTAGGGACCAATATGATAACTGCTGCAACATAAAAAGCCCCCAATATACCTGCAGTCCAAACTGCCCAATTCACTGTACCGGCATTGCTGAGTTGTGTAAGGTCTACTTTGGTAATCAAACTATATATAAACAATCCTACTGAGCCTACTACAAAAGAGATTAAAGCCGCATAAACAGGGTCACCTACTGCTTTACCCATTTTCGCGTTAAGCGCTGCTTGTACCGGAAGAACTGCTCCGGAAATTACAGCAAGTAGGATTAAAATATAAATTGCTTTCATTTTCTTATCCTATTTTTTGAATAAATAATTATCCAATGAGTATTTACCTGGTCCTAATACAAAAATTAATGCCAAACTCATTGAATACATTAGAGGAACATCTTTTACGGGCCAGGGATCATTAATATGTACAAAAAGAAGTCCTGAAATTGTTACACCAAAAATAAATAGTGCACTCAAACGTGTAAACAATCCTAATGCCAAGAAACTTGCAAAGACTACATTGGCTAAAATAGCTACAATGGTACTTATTTCTCCACCGATCCCAAATGGGTCAGGTATATGCGCAACCGTATCCTGGTAATGCAAAACTTTTTTTAGACCATGTGTATTGATTAAACTTAGTCCTATTCCAATGCGGAAAAAAAGCAAGGTCCAGTTGAGTGTATCTTGGGAATTTTCAATGGCAAATAATCTATTAATAAGATTTTTCATAGCTAGCGTTTCTATGAATGTGAAGCTGGATGGTAAAGAAAATCAATACCAACCAGCACAAATTTTATTTTTTAAGTAATTGTACATTCAATGCCAATCTTACTTCTTCACTCACTACAACTCCACCAGCCTCAGTAATGGCGTCCCACTTCAAACCAAATTCTTTACGATTAACCTTTCCTGTAATTTCGAAACCTGCTTTAGTTTGACCGTAAGGATCTACAGCAGTTCCATTGTAAATGGTCTTCAATTTCACTTCTTTGGTATGGTCTCTGATGGTTAAGGCACCTACCAGCTCGTATTCCTCCTCATTCTTTTTGGTAAAAGTTTTTGACTCAAATTGCATTTTCGGAAATTCCGCTGCATTGAAAAAATCGTCAGATTTCAAATGATTGTCTCTTTGTTCACTTCTAGTACTGATGCTGTTAATGTCAGCAGAAAATTGAATGTTAGCGTTGTCAAAATCTTCTTCAGTACTTTCAACGGAACCCTCAAATTCGTTAAACGTTCCGGTAACTGTTGAAACCATCATGTGTTTCACTTTGAATTGTATTTCTGAATGGGCAGGGTCAATTATCCAATTGGTATTGCTCATTTCTTTTTTGTTTTTTGATAAATAATCAGCTATTATTTCTGGAATCCACCAAAGAATTTAACTGGTGACCATGCAGGGATAACTTCTGGTAATTCAGGAGTCATATTGCTAAACTCTTCTGCACCATACACTACTTCACCACCTACTACTGTCAATATAGATTCCAATTCATTGATTTCCTCTTCAGCAACAGTGAAGTAATCATCAGTTAAGATGGTGAAGTCAGCAAACATGCCTTCTTCCAGTGTACCTTTCACATCTTCTTCCTGGGAGATCCATGCACTACCTTTTGTGTATAGGTGAAGTGCTTCTTCACGTGTCAGTTTATTCTCGTCTTTGCTAAGCGTAAAGTCACCAACCGTTTTACCAGTGATCAACCAGTACAGTGCTGGCCATGGGTTGTAGCTGGCTACTCTGGTACCATCGGTGCCTGCACCTACAGGTAAGCCCATTTCCATCATTTTCTTTACCGGAGGAGCTGCTTCAGCTTTTTCAGCACCATAACGCTCTACAAAAAATTCTCCTGCATAGGCCATGCGGGCTTGGATAGCAACACCTCCATTAAGTGCTTTGATGCGTTCAAGATCCTTCTCCATTACCGTTTCAGCATGGTCAAATAACCACCTCTTGCTAGCTAATCTTCCGTTAGTTTCCTGATTGACTTCTTCGATTACATCAAGTATGTTAGAGATCGTTTCACCATAAGTAGCGTGTATTCTAAATGGCCAGCTATTATCTACATGAAGACGAATTACTTTTTTGATATCTTCTCTCCAGGTTGGTCTGTCTTCCAATAAGGGTTGTGGTGCCAAGAAGTTTTCAAAGTCACCAGCACTCCAAGCCAAAAACTCTCCACCACCTTCTAACTCATACCCATGATCCAGGTGAATCTCACCATTGTGACCTACTTCATTTTCTTCCATCCATTCCTGGAACTCTTCATATTCAGCTCCTTTATTTTGTGGAAACAAATAATAAGACAAACGAATAGGCATGTTACCCTTATCCGCAAGCGCTTTAGTACCCGTATAATCTTTAGGGAATTTATGTCCTCCACCTCCTGCATCGATGCCACTGGTAATTCCAAAGCGATTCAATTCTCTGTAAAACTGCTTAGTAGAGTTGACCATTTCGTTATAAGTCAATGGTGGCAAAGAACCAATCCTTGCATATAGAATGGTTGGATTTGGTTCAGCCAATAAAACACCGGTCAATTTACCATCAGGTCCTTTTTCAAAACTACTACCTTCAGGAGCTTTTGTATTTTCGTCTATTCCTAATACATCTAATCCAGCTTGATTCAACCATGCACGGCTATATAGGAATAAAACGTATGTCGGTACATCACCAGTAGCTTCATTTATTTCTTCAGGAGTTGGGAATCTTTTTTCTTCAAACTGGAAAGGACTCCATCCTCCAATAACTCTTACCCATTGTCTTTCTGGTGTTCTTTCAGCTTGCTCTTTCAACATTTGCAAAGCTGTTTTCAGTGATTTAACACCATCCCAACGCAATTCAGCGTTATAAAAACGACCTCCTCTGGTAAGGTGTAAATGAGAATCATTTAAACCGGGAATGATTGTTCTTCCTGCGGCATCAATAAATTGAGTAGATTCTCCTTTCAATTTTTCCATTTCTTCGGTTGTACCCGTTTTTAATACTTTGCCATCCCTGACAGCTATTGCTTGTGCAAAAGATCTGTCAGCATCCATTACAGCAATCTTTGCATTGGTCACTATTAAATCAGCTGTATTTGCTGGATCTACTTCTTCATTTTGGGTAGGAGGGGTACAAGCAACCATCAAAAACAAGATGATAAGCAAAGGCAATGATTTCAATAAACTTTTCATACTATTGGTTTTGAAAGTGCTCTGCTATTAAAAAGCAGAGCACGGGATATTCAGAATCTTAGTGATTAGCGGTTGTCTTATTTTTCTTTGATCCACTTAGTCATGGTTTTGATATAATCAATACCTAAACCATACGCTCCGCCATATTTTTTAGAAAGTCTCATAACTTCATCATAAGTCTCATCTCTGGCCCAGTCTCTGTGGACTTCAAGTAAGTACTGCATAGAGGTCATTGGTTTTACTCCTGCTTGTACCATTCTCATAATGGCCATTTCATGAGCTTCTTTTGAAATACCACCTGAAGCGTCAGTAATTACATATACTTCATAACCGTCTTCCAAGGCAGATAATGCAGCTGTTACCACACAAACCTCAGTCCAAAGACCTGCGATAACTAATTTTGGCTTTTCAAAAGCATTTACGGCTGCTACTACTCTTGTATCCTCCCATGTGTTCATGGTTGTACGATCGATGTATTTATCATTATCAGGGTAGTATTCTCTTATTTCTGGAAATACTGGACCACTGAAATTTTTCTCATCTACGGTTGTAATGATGGTTGGAATATCGTACAACTTTGTAGCACCAGCTATCAAACCAGTATTAAGTCTAAGTTCTTCAATGGGTTGTGATTCTACCGCGAAGGCCATTTGACTTTCATGATCTATCATTAACAATACATGATTGGTTGGGTTAAGCAACTCTTTAGAAGCATTGCTCGGATCATTATTTGGATTCGGATTATATTGTTTCCACTGTGCATTTAGTGTAGTCGAGAACGATGCAGCAAACATTAAAACAAACAATAACTTTTTCATGCTTAATTGATGTTGTTAAAAAATAAGTTGGTTTTGTAAATTCACTTACTTTATGTCAATTGACATGCCAGTTTTTTAATAATTTGATAGACAGGTGGTTACAAGATTATGGACTTAATTTTTTTTCTCTTTATTGAGAATTTTCTATTATTTGAGAAAAAATAGTGTTTTTTCAATGCCGGACTTTCTAATTGGTTTGGTCGCGAAAAAGCTCTTTAAAAACTTTTTCTTTTTAAGGAATTCTTTTTAAGACTCACATAATCAAGTGTTTATATAATAGTTGTAACATGTACAATGCATCATTCTATCAGGCCACGAGTAAAAAATTGGTTGATATACTTCCGTATGATATCATCTGGATCAATCAAAAGGCAGAAATTGTATATGCCAATAAGTCCATCAGTAAAAACCTTGGTTACAGTTTGCCAGAAATGGAGGAACTATCTATGTACGATATTAACCCGACCTTAAACCCTGAGAAATGGGAAAAACACTGGAATATAGTTAAGCAAAACAAGCTGGATCATTTCAAGACCTATCACAAAAAGAAGAATGGACAAAATAGTATTGTTGAAGTTTTTTCCCTCTTTTTCTCAAATAATGGAAATAGTCTAATCTGTTCAATTTTTAATGATATATCAGAATCTAGTTTTTACAGGACTATATTGGAAGAAACTGAAAAAGCAGTTTCAGTAGGTGGGTGGAAATGGAACTTAGTGGATGAAACCATTCTCGCTTCCAGCATGGCCAAAAACATTTTTAAAGTGACAGAAGCGGAAGAACTCCTTCCTTCTAATATTCTCACCAAGTTTCTCGAACCTGAAAAAGTCAAGAAAGCCTTCAGTAATTTGCTACGAAAAGGAATCAATTATGACCTTATACTCAAAGCAAATATTAATAGCAATTTACGTTGGATTCGTTGTATTTCAACAGGACTTCATGTCAATGGCAAATTAGAAAAGATATATGGTAC
>JBCBCD010000340.1:0-7152 GCA_038530915.1 Bacteroidota bacterium | reverse complement strand
TGACGGTTTCGAATGCACAGAGTCTCAAAGCATTAAATTCGCCAGAGCCTGAGATTAATCTAGAAAATGGTTATAATAATAATACCAGTACAAGCGGTTTTTATCCAAGCAGGGCAATAGAAGAAGAGCCTTATGAAGATTTTAATAATGGTTCTATGCCCTCTTCTTCCGGTCAACTCAAACCC
The DNA here is from genome assembly GCA_038530915.1 of Bacteroidota bacterium. Classification (GTDB taxonomy): domain Bacteria; phylum Bacteroidota; class Bacteroidia; order Chitinophagales; family Saprospiraceae; genus JANQPA01. The sequence goes on along the minus strand of JBCBCD010000340.1, from coordinate 6,967 downwards.
ATCATTATAGATGATAAAACCAAAGAGCATTATTCCAGCATGGAAGTCGTTGAAGAGAATTTATCTTTGGAAGAAAATGAGAAAGAACTCATTAGGAAGGCATTGAAAAAGCACAACGGAAGAAGGAAGGAAGCAGCACAGGATTTAGGAATTTCTGAAAGAACGCTTTATAGAAAAATTAAGCAATACGAACTATGAGCAATAGCATAAAATACCTTATTGGCTGTATGGCCATTTTGATGACTTCTTGTTATTCATTTAGTGGTATTACTGTAGATCCAAATATTAGAACCTACTATGTGGGTCTTTTTGATGATAAAACTCCTGGGGCATTTCCTGGTTTAGATCAAATCTTTACAGAAGATTTAAAAGAAAAAATACGTACCCAATCGCGCTTGATATACACTGAGAATGAACCAGATGTCTCTTTTATAGGCAGTATTGTTGATTTTAGAGTTACTTCTGAAGCTCCTGCTCAGGGCGAAACGACCGCCGTGAGTAGATTAACGATTAAGGTATACATAGAATTTGAGAATACTTTTAATGAAGAGAAAAGTTGGAGTCGAAACTTTGATTTCTTCTTTGACTACGATGCTACACAAGACTTGCTTGATGTGCAGGATGAAGCAGTGGCTACCATTTCTGATCAGATCAATGAGAATGTATTTAACGCCGCTTTCAACGATTGGTAATTCCTTATATGGTGATATAGTGATGTGGTGATATGTGATCACACATCACCACATTAGATTATATCTTTCGATAGTTGCACAAAAAAATCCAAGGATTCCGGATTCCTCATAGCCCCTTTATTGGCTGCCTTTTCTGGGTTTCGGCCTAATAAAATCTTCTTTACAGGCGCTTCTAGTTTTTTTCCACTTATTGTATATGGAATATCCTTTACTTCAATAATTTCATCGGGTACATGACGAGGAGAATAGTCTGATCTTAATTGCTTTTTGATCTTTTGTTTTAGTTCTTGATCCAATTCATTGCCATTATCTAGTAATACGAACAATGGCATATAGTGCTTTCCCCCTTTCAATTCCAGGTTAACGATCAAGCTGTCTTTGATCTCAACTACTTTATCTATTGAACGATATATTTCTGCTGTACCTATTCTTACCCCTTGTCTGTTGAGTGTAGCATCAGATCTTCCTTGTATAACTAAAGAATTGCGAGAAGTGATTTGTACCCAATCACCATGGCGCCAGATGCCTTTGTACATCTCAAAATAACTGCTTAAATAACGCTCATGATTGGGATCATTCCAGAAATAGATGGGCATAGAAGGCATTGGCTTTACAATGACCATTTCACCAACCTGATCCATGATTGGGATCTGATTTTCATCATAAGCATACAACGCACAACCTAACGCTCTACATTGAATCTCACCCATAAAAACAGGATACATAGGACAACCACCTACAAAGGCAGTGCATACATCTGTTCCTCCACTCATACTGCATAACCATAAATCTCTTTTCACACTGCTATAAACCCAATTAAAAGCTTCGGGTGGAAGAGGAGCTCCTGTAGAACTCAAGGTTCTCAATTTACTCAGGTCATTTTCGTATCCTGGACGTATGCTCTTCTTCATAGATGCAACCAGGAATGGAGCACTTGTACCAAAGTGTTCCAGCTCGATTTCTGCTGCCATTTCCCAAAGTGTATGAATATTGGGATAAGCGGGACTTCCTTCATATAGTACGATGGTAGCACCTCTTAGTAAAGCTGCTTGTACATAATTCCACATCATCCAACCTGTAGTCGTATACCAGAAGAACTTCTCTCTGGGCTTCACATCATTGTGGAAACTCATGTATTTAAGGTGTTCCAACAACACTCCTCCATGTCCATGAGTAATGGCTTTAGGTTTACCAGTAGTACCAGAAGAAAACAATACCCAGATGGGATGATCAAATGCTACAGGCTCGAAGATCAAAGGCTGTTCTTCATAGTCTTCAATAACTTCCCATTTCACACAATTTTTAAATTGAGTACTATCAATAGTTTTATTTATGGAAGGAATGATTATGGTTTTTTCTAAGGAGGGCAGTTTATCAATTATCTTTCGTACCGTTTCAGATTTATCAAAAGATTTGCCCCCATACTGATAGCCATCTACTGCTATCAATACCTTAGGTGCAATCTGCTCAAATCGATCGATCACGCTTTCTGCTCCAAAATCAGGAGAGCAACTTGACCAGGTGGCACCAATAGTACAACAAGCTAAAAAGGCAATGGTAGCTTCAGGTATATTGGCCACAAAACCTACTACTCGATCTCCTTTTTTTACACCTAGAGATCGCAACAATTGTATAGTCTGAGAAACCTTTTTTTTCAATTCAAACCATGATATTTCCTGTAAATCTTTACCCTCTGCTTTGAAAATAATGGCCGGATGAAAACCTTGTGAATTGGCAAAAATGTGTTCTGCATAATTCAGTTGAGCTCCTTCAAACCAAGTATAATCAGGCATTTCATAACCTCTCAGAACTTGATCATATGGAGTATGGAATTTAACCTTAAAAAAATCAACTATGGAAAGCCAAAAATTACTTAAATCAGCTATCGACCATTCCCACAACTGCTGATAGGAGGTGAATTCTAGTCCTCTTTCTTTGTGTAGCCAATTGATGTATGCCTGTAGGTTGGAGTTTTGAATAAATTCATCACTAGGAGTCCAAAGAATAGCAGGTACTTCAGCATTATGCATGGGCAATTGGTGGATTTGGTTAGTTAATTGAAATATACAGTCTTTAGACGTTTGTCACAAATTAAATTAACCAATGATCAACAGATTAGTTTCTATATATGATAAACTAGATGGCTCAGTGATGCCGTAAACATATAGTTATTGGTTTTTAATCTTTAAATTTTTAGTAAAAAGTTGGTAATATCCTTTTCTGCTATCTGCCCAAACAATTTGAAAACTTCCATTCGGTAATGCTTGTATTCCTGAATAATCCCCCCCGACGGGCCATCTTATTCCTGTCCAACCATTTTCCTGAGTTGTAGGTAAGGTCGATTGAACGGTAATTCTGATTTCATTAGCAAAAGTTCTTCCCCCATCCATAGAATAGGTGAAATAGATGTCATTTTTATTGTGATCATTTCTTCGATCATACCAGAAAATCCCAAGCACACCTTCATTATTGATCACCATATTTACATTGCGCATATAACCGGAATTTTTAGTTTGATTTCCAAATGATTTTGGAACAGACCAATTTTCACCTGCATTATCAGAATACAGGAGTTCAAATCCCTTGAACGCTCTCCTTTTCCCCTTATGTTTAATACTAAAAATACGATTGCGAAAAGTAGCGGTGGTATCTATGGCAATATTGGTTGAACCAGATTCACATTGATACATCAGTCGAGGTTCAAGAAAGGTTTTACCAAAATTCATTGAAGGCAACAACCAGTTATCTTTGTATTTCAACATTTTCTCGTTGACCATATATCCTATATAAGGGATGAATAATTGTCCATTAGTCGTGATAACAGGTTCATTCATTTGAATATCAACATTGCCATGCAGGTATGTACTACTTCGCATAAAAAAACCTTTGTTACTCAGTTGAATAGTCATCAAGCCATTTCTTCTTCGGTCTTGTTCATCTTTAATGTATTTACTAGATATAATTAAAAATTCCTGCGTTTGAGGATGGATGACCATAGTCTGACGATCGTGGCCAAAGCCAAAATTCTGTGGATGTTCCCAGCTCTTGCCCTTATCTATAGAAGTATAAGTGACTAAATAAACCGATTTTTTATCTTTAAACTTAGTCAGCGCAGATAAAATAATCGTGCCTTTTTTATTAATTGCCAACCATGGATCTGCACCTAGATCTACATTCTTATCAAAATGTGTGACTTCCCAGTTTTTTCCTAAATCGTAAGATTGGAATATAGCAATGTGACTTGCAGGGTAATTGGAATTCAAAACCTTAGGTTCTCTTGCAACAATTGCTGCGACTAGAAAGTGATTGGTATCGTTTGGATTGATAACAAAATGTGGTTCTGTTAAAGGGAATTCTATTCCTTTACTTACCCATACATCTTCAGAAGAGGTAATCTGTGCACTCAGAAGATTTGAAAAAACAAGTAGTACAATTAAAATGATGACTTGCATCATGACATTCTATTATAAGCATCTTCTAATCTATTCAGCAATGTATCTGTTATCTGTGATTCCTTGCTTAGCTTCAACATATGGGAAATTCTAGGCATACAGCCAATTCCAGTTTGTTTGACAAAATCTTCTCCTGTAGGTGTCCCTTCCAAATCCATTGCAAGTCTGATTTCTTTTGATTTTATCCCTATAGCAGCATATTCCCTCTTAGCATTCAAAGACACATATGTTTTTTTTGCTTCTACTCTTGTTTCGGGTAATTGTTTAAGAATTGCCTTAACCAATGCCTGATAAAGAGGTCGTAAATGCTCTTTTTTATTGAACTGATTTTCCAAAAGTTCTTCAGAATTGGCATAAACTGGTTTTCCCCCATTTATAAAAATGCCAGCAAGGAGAGAAGCATCCTGATGCCGGAATCCTTCATGATCCTTTAACCAATTGAGCAATTCGTTTCTTTTCTTCAAGCCTGTAACCTTTAAAAGCATCATCCATTCACTGAGGGATTTCTTCGTTTGTACTTGAATACCTTTAATAAATTCTTTTTCTATTTCGTGTGATGTTTTAGACATTAGTTGACATTTAAAATTTGATGATAATGGGTTTTAATTAGTTTTCACAAAGACAGGTGCATATTGTTCCACATTATCATTTGTTAATCTAATTATTTTATTATCAGCTGTTTTTTTGTATAAATCATATCCAGTACGATTATTCATAGAAGCATCAAAAATGAGCTCCCCTTTACGGTTCCAATGATGGAAAACCTGATTGTTTTCCCTTGGTGTAACCGATTCCAAACCTTTTCCATCAGGATTGACCAAGTAAATGTCATAATTATTATCTCGTTTAGAGGCAAAAGAAATTTTGCCATCTGCCCGCCATCTGGGGGCTGCAGCTAGATAACCTGTCCATTTTTGTTCCATCCCTTCATCAGGGTGACTAGTAATTTTCTGTATTTCTCTGTGTTCTAAGTCCATCACATATAAGGCATCGGTAAAACCCAGTACTTTTGGAGAACTTTTTTCACTTCCACGAAATACAATTTTCTTACCATCTGGTGAGAAAGAGGGATCACTGATATAGGATAGATTAACATTCACTTGTTCAATGATATTCCCTTCAAGCGTAATGATATAGAATGAAGTATGGGAGGCTATTGCAGGTTTTACGATGAATTCTGTTCCATTTTTTCGACTACTAAGCCAACTGTCAGCTAGTTTAAAATCTGTTATTTTTCTGACGTTATTTCCATCAATATCCATTTCATAGAGATACAGACATCTAAAGCACTCGCCTCTATCGGAAAGAAAATAGATTTTATTTGCAAAACTGTCATAGACCCAATCTACTGATTTTGAATTAGTAATATTCTTTTGGTTTTTACCATCAGCATCCATTATATAGATTTCATAATCCTGTGTCGCAGCATCTTGTAATACGTTATAAGCAATTTTATCAGGTGTAACGCAAGCGTTTGTAATTAATATAATTGTTAAATAGTACAATAAATTTTTCATCGTGTAGTGTATGTTATCTCCAGATTCCCAAAACAAATCCGATAAGTGTAAAATAGAAGATGATGTATCCACTGTTAATAAGAATATATCGCCACGTTCTTTTTTCGAAAATAGCAATGGAAACAAAAATCATTGTACAAAATCCAAAGCCTGTAAGAAAACCTGCGTACATTCCCCATATCCAATCGGTATGTTCGTCTCCCAAGAATAGAGCAAGATTGTAAGAAATAATTAAGGCTAGAATAAAACTAAAGGCATACAATTTAGCCATATTAGTATTTTCAAAATCTTCGTCTTTTAGTTTGTTTTCCTTTTTCCAAACATTATAAAAGAGTGCCGGACTATACCAAACGGCACCAACTCCCAAATTTATGGCTGCGCAGGTCCATACTGCGAAATGGTTGATGTATAAACTTTCCATTGTATTTAATTGATTTGATCACAAAGGAAGTGAATACGGCATTAAAAAAATTGTAAAAAAATTACTTTATAGGATAGAAGTTAGGATAGTCGCCAATATGTTTGAGGTATTTTTTGGGGTTTATGCCCGAGAAATGTCGAAAATCTCTAATGAAATGAGCTTGATCATAATAACCACAAGTGGTTGCAATGTGCGTCCAAGAAATAGCTTCTTCTCGCTCCACCATAGAAAGAATTTCATTGAAACGAACTATACGATGAAATTGTTTGGGAGTTATTCCAACGTACTTCTTAAATATCTGTATAAATTGTTTTTCAGAATATCCGGATTTCCTTTTTAATTGTGAAATGCTGATTTGCGTTGGGGATTTCTCGATCGCATCTATCGTAAATTTGATAATACTAGTATAGAAGTCGTCCGCTTTTAATTGTTTGTCGAGCCAAACCTCAATAGCCAAAAACTTTTCTTTTAGGGTTGAGGATTGCTTTAATTTATCTAATAGGTTGGCAATAGAGTCACCGAAAACATTAACTGCAGGTACTACTTTGTTCGTATATTCAGAAACGTCCGAATGAATAAGTGAAAAACCGGCTCCAGGTTTAATGGCTAACACGATCATTTCTTCATGATGTGAGCTAATGGTAATATAGTCTTTGAGAACTCCTGAAAACCAAACATCTTCACATTTTTGTGTTTGCTCTCCCGTTATATTATCAAATATAAACTTGGCATTACCTGTTAATTCAAATACAATATTTATAGTGCCATCTGGAAGATATTTGTCTCTATCATGAACTGGGAAGTAGTTTTTATGATACAAAAGCTCAGCAACATATTTATCGAATCTTTCGGGAATATTATATCTTTCCAAAATCATTATATCAT
>JBCBCD010000339.1:0-7156 GCA_038530915.1 Bacteroidota bacterium | reverse complement strand
AAATAAATGGGTTGAAAGGTTTTCTGAGTATTTGATCAGACTGACAGAAATACCATTCCAGGTCTTGATCTCTACTTATGTTTTTGCGCAATTCGTGAGTTAACCTACTTTTTCCTATACCTGCTTCTCCATAGACATAAGCTATACCAACACTCTTTTTAGATTTAAGTGGCTCAGCAAAAGAGACCAACTTGTTTAATTCCTCTTCCCTACCCACCATATCTCCTCCATAACTGATACTCAGGCCCTGATCACGACCAATCAACTTGTAGGTAGGTACATTATCAGCTATTCCTTTGTATTTAATATCACCATGATGTTGAAAAGCAAAATTGTGGTTTTTCTTCATTTCAGCATCTACCAAGACTTCACCCCAATCCGCTTGAACCATTAACCTTGCAGCAAGATTGACCCTATTCCCTACAGCTGCATATTGACACCTTTCTTTCCCACCGACAATACCAGTATAGGCGGTTCCAAAAGTTATGCCTGCTTTGTATTGAAGGCCTTTATGAGCTTGAAGATCCAACAAGTCGTTCTTTAGGCCATACATAAACTCTAACGCACGGTCAGAATTATTTTCAAAAGAAACAGGTGCTCCAAAGAAACAAACCATTACGCCCCCCTTATCTCCAAAATCAATTTCTTTAAAGTAGCTGGAAAAGATATCCACTTGATTGAGCAGGATGGTCGCAAATTCATCCATCATTTGATGGGAAGTTACCCCTTCGAAAGAGAGAAAAATAGCAATCACATCTCTAAATTCCCCTTCCTGATTGTAATCAATCACTGCTTCTGGTAAGAAATGCAAGAGCACATCGCGTTTCATTGGTTGGGCAAAGCTTTTGTGTTCCCAGCCAGAGTGTTGTGGAGAAATATCTGCCATCAATCGATAGCAGCCTGATGAAACCTCCTCCAATTTTAGCTGCTGATCCACCAACTTCTCTCTCAGAGCAGAATCGATGATAATATCTTGATTGTTTGCTTTTAACTGACAAACAGATCCATTGTCTATAGCTTCACCTCTGAAGTAATAAGCTTTCTTATCTCCTCCAACAACTCCCCACATTACTTCTCCGTAAGAAAGGCCGATCTTTAGACCAATGGTATATTCATCAAACTTGTATTCACGTTGACTAAAAAGATTCCTCACCCCTTGAGCTGCTTCTACAAGTCGTGCAGGTGAGGCATTATCTCCCACATCGGGAAATAAAGCAGTAAATGCATCTCCGGCATAATAAGGAATAAAACCTCCTTTTTCGTATACCACTTCAACCAGCGGTGCAAAGATTTCATTAAGGATATATGATAATTGCTCAGCTCCTCGATTTCCTAATTTCATTAGGCCATTCGTCAGAGCTGTAAACCCCGAGAGGTCTATTGCCATCGCATACGCTTTGAAAGTCCCGTTATTTTGACCTTCTAAAAACTTATCCTGTATGAAATCGGGTATAAGATTCTTCACAAATAGCCTAATAATTTTGACTACACAAGGTACAAATATTCTTCTATTGAAATTTCTTTAGACTTATAGTCATCCTCCAAAGAAATCAATTTTTCAACAAATAATACAATATCGTTGGATATCGGTTTAAAATTGCCTTGTAAATATTTATTTTATAATTATTTCTAGATCAACTGTAACCTTTTTTCGATTTCAGAGTCGATTATTATAAAAAAGGGATAGTGTCATGCAACTATCAAAAAAAAACACCGTCTGTAAGAACATATTACTTTTGTAAAGCTCCAGTAATTCATCCGAAACAAATTATCTTATTGGTTAGCTCGACTGTATAAACCTTTATTCAACGACTAAGAAATCACTCGATGAAAAGCTCGACAATTACTTTGCTCGTCTTCGGCATTGTAAACCTTTCGTTGTTTTCAGCAAAAGGACAAGCCTTAGACCCTACAAAAAAATCATTAAAAGCTTCTCGTACTTTAAGTTCCATCAATATTGATGGTGTCCTAGATGAAGAAGATTGGATCAATGCTGATATTGCTACTGGGTTTAAGACACTCGACCCAAATCCCGGCCTTGATCCATCCTTCAAAACAGAAGTTAAAGTCATCTACGACAATACCGCTCTTTATATTGGGGCCATCATGTATGATACCAATCCAGACAGTGTTCTCAAAGAGTTATCACAGCGTGATCAGTTAGGAAATACCGATTGGTTTGGCCTTTTTTTAGATCCGTATCGTGATGGTATCAATGGATTTGGATTTATCCTAACTCCTGCTAGTGTCCAATTTGATGCCAAATACTCGGTTTTTGGAGAAGATGAAAACTGGGATGCCGTTTGGGAAGGAGAAGCATCCATTAATAGTCAAGCTTGGGTAGCAGAAATTAAGATTCCTTATTCAGCCATTCGTTTTCCCAAAGCACAAGAGCAAAACTGGCACATCAATTTTGGTAGGCAATTGCAAAGAAAACAAGAGAAGGTTTTCTGGAGCGAAATTGATCCGCAGGAAAATGGATTTCTTAATCAATCCGGCTATTTAAAAGAAGTGAAAGATGTTGTTTCACCCATACGGCTACAGGCTACCCCATTTATTGCTGTTTATGGGGAACATTATAAAGACAAAAATGCTGAACAGACCAATAGTTACGGACACTCTTTTAATGGTGGGATGGACATAAAATACGGCATCAATGATGCCTTTACCCTCGATATGACCTTAATACCAGATTTTGGTGAAGCTCAATCCGATAATCAGGTGTTGAACCTCTCTCCCTTTGAAGTAAGATTTGACGAAAATAGACAGTTCTTTACAGAAGGGACAGAGCTTTTCAATAAAGGAAATCTATTTTATTCCAGAAGAATAGGCGGTCGCCCCGTCAATGCTTCTAAAGCTTATGCCAACCTGGATGATGGTGAGCAAGTAATAGATAATCCAATAACCACCCAATTGATTAATGCATCTAAGGTATCGGGAAGAACAAAGGGTGGACTTGGTTTGGGGGTCTTCAATGCCGTTTCGGCAAGAACTTTTGCTACCATCGAAAATGCATTAGGTGATCGTCGCGAAGTAGAAACCAGCCCTTTGACCAATTACAATGTATTTGTAATGGATCAAAACCTAAAGCACAATTCTTTTATCACCTTAATCAATACCAATGTATGGCGAAGTGGTTCCACTTATGATGCCAATTCTACTGGTACAGTATTTACCCTCAGAAACAAGGCTAATTCTTATGCCATTGAAGGAAGTGCTAAGCTCAGTCAAAAATATTTCACCAATGACACAGAATTGGGGCATGCTTATAATATTGGATTGAATAAAACCAGTGGGAATATACAATTTGGTATCAATTACAATGAGGAGAGTGATACCTATGACATCAATGACCTTGGTTTTATCTTCAATAATAATGAGCGATCGGTCAATATGTTTGTTCGTTACAATCAATTCAAACCTTTCTTATTTTTCAACAGCGGGGGTTTTGGATTCTGGAATGGGTATCAGCGTTTGTACAATCCCAATAAATTTTCCAGTTATAGCATGGAGTTTTGGTTCTTTGGACAGACCAAAGGCTTCTGGAACGTCAATATATGGAGTAATATCAATCCTATCATTACTTATGATTATTTTGAAGCAAGGGAGGCGGGGCGTTTTTACCGCTTACCAACCAATAGAAATGTAGGCTTCTGGGTAGGAAGTGATAGTCGTAAAAAGCTTCGTGTGTCAGTGAATGCCAACTTCAGAAACTTTGGTGAAGAAGGTCGTAGAAGTGTCAACTTTAATATTAATCCCAGGTTCCGTTTCAATGACAAGCTATCGATGAGCATGTCGACCTTTATGAATGTAGGTCAAAATGATGTAGGATATGTTAATAAGATCATTTCCTATGAACAGGGCCCCAGTGGTGATATTCCACAAAGCAATGATATTATTTTTGGAACACGTGATTTGACGACTGTTGAAAATGTATTCAATACTGCTTATAACTTCAACAACAATATGGCACTGACCTTCCGTATGCGTCATTATTGGACAAAAGTAGAGTACAATCGCTTTAATGTCTTAAATGAAGATGGTAATTTGGGTTATATCGACTACAACAATGACCACAATACCAGTTTTAATGCCTTCAATATTGATATGATATACAGGTGGCGATTTGCACCGGGAAGTGATATTTTCATCATTTGGAAAAACGCCATTTTGGGCTCCAATGATGATACAGATTTGACGTATTTCAACAATGTGGGCAACTTATTCGACAACCCACAATCTAACAGCATCTCTATGAAGGTGATTTACTTTTTGGATTATATCAATTTGGTGAAGAAGAAGTAGAGAAATTTTAAGCCAACAAAAGTTAGGCTTTTGTTGGCTTAAAAATTTAAGGCTTCTTTTCTTCTTCTTTATCTTTAAAATGCTCTTCGTACCAAGCCAACATTCTTTCCCACTGATCATCATATGTTTCTCTTGACCCGGCCCAACCTGCACCATGACCAGCATTTTTATAGTTGACCCAAACTACTTTTTTACCCAAACGGCGCAAAGCATAATACAACTCACGTGTATTCGCAGCAGGTACATTCCAATCTCCTTCTCCGGTAAGTAAAAGGTGTGGGGTATTCATTTTATCAGCATACATTATGGCTGAATGTTCGATGTATTTCATGGGGGCTTCCCATAGGGATTCTCCAATGCGATCCTGACCGACTTCTGCAGCAGCGTAGTTTCGGGTACCAATTTTAGGGCTATCTCCAAGAAAACTGATCATATTGGTTTTACCTGAAATATTGATGGCAGCGGCAAAACGATTCGTTTGTGCAATCAGTAATGAAGCCGCATATCCACCATAACTGGTCCCATGAACGCCAATTTTTTCAGGATCGACTTTACCTTCCTCTATTAGTTTGTTGATACCAGCAGTAACTCCTTTTATCCAGGCAACTCCTGGGCGACCTTGCTCTAAGTTTACAGAAGGGCGGAAACCAAAATATCCTTCATTGGCAATAATGTTCATAGAAGGACGGTAGCCATTGTCAAAAAATCGCTCATAAATCTCACAAACCAATGGATATTTCTTACCCGGTTCATAGTCAACTGGATAATAAAGGATGCCATTAAGCTCTTTCCCGTCAGTATCTAAGTAAGAAATCAGCTCTGTTTTGGTAAACTTCTTATCCTTTAGCCATGGATTTAAATTGGTAAATCGCTTAGGAGATTTAAAATCAGCATCTACTACATACAGATCATCTGGACGATTACCATCAGAGCGCATATAAGCAATACGACTTCTGTCTTTTGAAATACTCCAGCTACGATACAAATCTTGATTTTTTACCAGCGTATCCATGCTTTCTGCCTGAAAATCATAACGCAACATCCCTCTGTCCCACTTATCGCCTGCACTATAACTGATGTATAAATATCTGTCATTTGGATGCCAGCTCATGACATTTAGACGAGGTGGATTTTTTGCATCTTCATCATATTCTACAAAGCGCTTTAGCGTACCTTCTTCTCTATCGATCACCCACATTCCTTGTTTGGAATTGGCAATGAGTTTGGTTGCATCGGCATTCCATCTTGTTACACTAAACTTTACTTCTGTAGAGTCTTCGTCTGACAAGCGGTTTTTATCTTTTGTAAGATTAATAGGTTCACCCTCTACCAGTGATTGTACAAAGACATGACCAGAATCGGACCAGGCTATCCAACGGAAATCATCACTGAATCGATAAGATTGACGTTTTGAAGATTTTTCTTTGATAATTGTTGTATCTGATCTATTTGTTAAATCGAGTTTTCTCCATTCATATTCTGAACCATCTTTCCTGTCATAAGAAGTTTTGATATCCTCCGTAATCAAATAGGTTAGAAATTCTTGTTTTTCATCCAGGTAAAAGGCACTGATATCTCCTTCAGGTAAAAGCTCATCTATTGCTCCATCTGCAAGATTTACCTGAGTTAAGATAAATTGCGAACTGTGCACTCCCAGAGCATCCCATTTCAAAAATGGTTCTTCAGAATCATATACCGTTATTGGTCCATTGTTAGCTTCCTCATACATTTCCATTCCCTTTTCCATCCAATCATCAGCTCTCATTCCAATGACAATAGATTGGTCATCTCCCGCCCAATCCAGAATGCCATTCATCATTATTCGATCGGATTGGGTAGGAATTTTCTTGAGCTTTTTACTCGATACTTCATAAGTATACAGTTGATATTTCCCATCTTCTAATTTAAAAAAGGCTAGTTTTTTCCCTGAAAAAGACCATCTGGGATTGGAAACATGTGCAGCTTCACCTAAAATGGAAGTCTCTGTTTTATCACTTGTATTATAAATCACCAAGTCTCCTGAAAAGGGTCTGACATAAGAAGGATCCCGAAAACGAAAATGATCGACATCAAAGCGATTGAGGTAAGATTGATTTTTTATTGCGAGAACATATTTGCCATCCGGGCTAATGTTTACATTTCTAAGTGAAACGACATCTATGGCATCTGCAGGCGTAAATTTGGTCTGTGCATTAGTAGATATAACAAACAAAACGATCATCCCAACCAATGTTGAATAAAGTAGGCATTTTTTCATAACTAGATTTTTAAGTAATCCAAGTTTCGACCTATCATTAAAGAGAGACGATTCATCATAACTTGGATTAAGTGGACTTTCAATAGTTCTGAAAAGTTACATAAACTTTGAGTCTATTCTACTTTCAAATCTAATTTTGTCGAAGTTTAGGTATTTCTGCCTCTACTTGAGCTGTAAAAAGCTGCCAGCGTTTTTCTAAGGATTTTGAATTATTAATGGATTCTATCAAATCTTGCGTAAGGTAAATTATCCCATCCGAGTTTTCATTTACAAAGATGGGAATCTCTTTAGTTAGGTAGTCAATATTTCTTTTTGCCCGTAATTGATGGAAGTGATATAAAGTTTCTGCCTTAACGAAAAAGGCTATTTGTTGAGTTGAAAAAGCCTTTAACTTTTTCAAGAAATTATCCAGTAATACAAGCTGTGTTTCAAATTCCTTCAGGGAATCTGCTTTTTCAATGCAATATTCCCCCCTTAAACCACAACAGCCATTCATTATCTGATAAAATTCTTGAAGTTCATTGTGAAAGCTATCCAACATTTCCTGGCATTCTACTTCAAGAGGAAGTATTGTTTTTTCCTTCCATTGCTCAG
>JBCBCD010000338.1:0-7180 GCA_038530915.1 Bacteroidota bacterium | reverse complement strand
TTGAAGACCTTGAAGCGGTAGGTGAAAAGCACAGAACGGAGATTATTGAGACGACTAAGGCAGAAGTTTTTGAACTATTGAAAGACAACTTACGCCCGGAGTTTCTTAACCGTATTGATGAGCAGATCATGTTTTTACCATTATCCAGAGAAGAGATTCACCAGATTTTGGAGTTGTTGTTGCGCAAAACCAAGAAAATGCTCAACAAGCAAGGCATTAAGTTGAGATTGACTGATAAGGCTAAAGATTATTTAGCTAACTTGGGTTATGATCCTCAATTTGGTGCTCGTCCATTAAAGCGTGTATTACAGCGTGAAGTAGTGAACGAGTTGTCTAAACTGGTATTATCCGGCGATTTTTCCACAGGAGATACCATAGAGGTGGATACTCAGCCAAAAGGTTTAGTATTCAACAAATTAGTCGCTACTGAACAAGCTGAATAAGATAAATGATAGCATTAGAAAATGTTTCAAAGATAGGGCTGGGACTGGCTGCATTAGGCCGTCCCGGCTATATTAATTTAGGCCATGCCGAAGATTTGGCTTACGATTATGTAGTCGAAGCAATGGAAAGGCGTACCCACCGAATGTTGGACTTAGCTTACCAATTAGGAGTTCGTTATTTTGATGCCGCTCGCTCTTATGGCCGGGCAGAACAGTTCTTAAAATCATGGCTTGAAGAACATCCGGATGTAGATGTTGTAGTAGGTTCCAAATGGGGCTACACTTATACGGCCGATTGGAAAATAGAAGCTGAGCGCCACGAAATCAAGGAACATTCTCTAGCTGTACTTCAAAAACAATGGGAATTATCCAAAGCACTCCTTCCTCACCTGCAATTGTATCAAATTCACTCAGCTACACTGGAAAGTGGGGTACTCGAAAATACAGAAGCACTCAGCCAATTGGCTCAACTTAAATCAGAGGGCATTAAGATAGGACTTTCTCTCAGTGGGGTAAATCAATCTATCGTTCTGGAAAAAGCCTTGTTAGTCAGGGTAGATGGTGTCCATCTTTTTGATTCCGCTCAAATCACTTTCAATATCTTGGAGCAATCGGTAGCTCCTATGCTTAAGATGGCCAAAGAAAGTGGCTTTCACATTATCATCAAAGAGGCCTTGGCCAATGGCAGACTCACTCCACGAAATACCCATCCGGATTTTCAAGTGGTCAAAGGCATACTTGAAAACATAGCCAGAAAATATGAAGTAGGAATGGATGCTATTGCATTAGCCTTTGTCTTAGCTCAGGACTGGGTAGATATTGTCTTGAGTGGAGCTGCCAAGGCAGTGCATTTGGAATCGAATCTTCAGGCCTTAAATATTAAACTGAGCGATGATGAAATGAATCAGCTGGAAGAATTGAGTGTGACCAAAGAGAAGTATTGGAATGAAAGAAGTGGGTTGAAGTGGAATTAAACCTACCCAAACCAATACCACAAACTCTTCAACCTACCAAAGCTTTCCTTAGTCTGCTCTTTCAAATCCGGGAAATGTTGGTCAATTAGGTTTTTAGTAGTAGCAACACTAATTTCACTGTATTCAAACTGGTTGATTGAGCCTATATACAAAGTACGATTTTGACCTTGTGCATGAACCAGCGATTCGTAACCGGAGAAGCTAGAGAAATGTGGGAAGTAGTTTTTCCACATCTGACTTTCTACCACTTGAATGCATTCAATACCTAGTAATTTTAGTTCTCTTTTTACAGTAGCTTCTACCGACTCTTTTGTTGTTGTCTGATCAATGGAAAGGTAACAGACAACATATGGAATGTCTTTGTGAGGAGTAGCTATCATGCGAATGCCCCTTTGCCACTTGAGGTTGGAACCTACTATTAACTTAGCATTGGGTATGTCTTTTGTTCTACACAAAACGGTTGCGTAAGGAGCATATTGAATTTGGTCTAAGAATTCAAATTCAAAGATACTTGGGTTGGATATACTATCCACCATTTCTGGATTAGAGAGCACCACATAATCAAAAAATTCCTGACCGTCTTCTGATTCTATTAGTATGCCTGCTGAATTTCTGGCGATAAATTCTACTTTCTTATTCAACTCAATATCTAGTTGATGATGAGTAGCCAATTTTTCCAATAGGGTACCATGGCCATCTTTAAACGTCTTAACAAACTGTGATCTTCCACTCAGGATAGTCATCAGAAGTCCGAATAAAGCCCATGGATCTAACTCTCCCATCACATACCACGCAGGAAGTACTTGTGGATTTTTGTATCCCCAGACAGTGATTGGAAGATCAAACCAGTGTAGCAAATCTTCTAAATCGTGTTCGCGGCAAAATTGTGCAAAAGAGACTTGATAATGCACGGGTATAGCTTTACTATAGCCGGTCTTAGTAATATGATGGCGATAAAAATGCCTTACATGAGAGAAATAAGAAAAAAATTGATTGAGCAGTTTTTTTCTGGTTCCTTTTGGAAAATAGAAATCACGGAGAGATTGAATTTCATCATCCGGCCAGATGAGTTTATAAGGAGTAGGCCTAGTTATACGAGCATTAATTTCCCGAGCAAAACCTAATAAATGTTGAAAGTTGATAGCAACCACCACTGCGCCGAGATCTATATTGTAAGTTTGACCAGCATATTGGATTTGTTGTGTGACACACTTTCCTCCTATTTGGGCTTCCCTTTCAATTATTTTTACTCGGTAGCCTTTTTTTTGTAGTTGTATGGCTGCCGTTATACCGCTTAGACCTGCTCCAACAACACATACTGAATCACCTATAACACTGCTTTGCTGCATCTATTTTGTCTTTTCCACAATATATTGAATACTTGATTTACACCAACTTTAATCGACTAGCTGCTGCACGCAAACTATAGAGTGGAAGGAGTAGTATGGAGTACTCTATGCAACTTCTTCGACTCCATGGTGAATCAAACCTGTACACATTTATACAATAAGTTGTTTTAAAACAGAAAAAGCATTCTAAATCCTCTAAACGAACTCTATGTTTACCCATTATTTAAAAAGTGTATGGCGCAGCCTAAAGCGAGATCCTCAATTCGCAGCACTCAACCTATTTGGATGAGTGATAGGGTTGACTTTTGCCATGTTGATCTTTTTGTGGGTAAATGATGAGTTGTTAGTAGATAAGTTTCACAAAAAAGATAGCCAGTTATATCAAGTGATGCAATTGTATCCAATGCCAGAAGGTTTGGAGGTGTTTGACGGGACACCTGCTCTGTTGGCACAAGCTCTTGTATTAAAGACTAATTACCTGTCTTAAAATCTATTAAATACGGAATCAATACCCTTCCTTCTAAATTTCTATATTCATCTGACAATTGCAATTGGTATTGCTTATTGGGTTCCAATTCAACACCGAAAACCATAGATTTAGCATCAGGACCAAAGTTGATCGATCGCATGGGTAAAACAAAATCAGCTCCCAATGGACCCAAGCGTTGGTTGCGAAACCTGGTAGACAATGGCTCTGAAAATTCAACCGTAATTTGAGTAATGGAGGGATCTACATCCTGCGAACCATTCTCAAACTCAACAATTCGAGTTACTGTGGGTCGGGCATTCTCATAAGCTATTTTTAAAGCAGCAACGGGTTGACCAAGGTATCGGGACTTATCTACCAATAACTCTACAGCCGCAGGATCACTATAATTCAACTCGATCAGATCTTTGATGGCTTGTTTTTTATCAGCCGCTCGATTATAATAGCTCTCACAGATAGCATATCCTATATAATAGCCGAGGTCACGCATTAGGAAAATATTTTGAAAATCATTGTACAACCAATCGTTCCAATGAGGACCACCTACTTCTTTTTCAAAACGAGCTTTTACACTCTTATCGTTTTTTTGCCCAAAAGCAATCGCAGGAGTAGTAGAGGGCATACCACTTGATGTAACAGAAACGAACTCTGCAACTCCTTCAACTACACATTGAGAGAGTAAATCATAACCCATTTGTGGACGTTGCTGGGTATGCACATATTCATGTGTATTCAATAGGACAACATCATTGATCGGGTTGGTGTCAAAGTGAGCTCTAAGACTGGTCTGAAGTCTATCAGGAAACTCATCTGTGATTACGGAACTATCACCCATTGCAATTTCAGCACCTATCAATACCAGGCTGTCCATTGTGGTACCTCCTGACATCAATGCGCCTATAGTGAAGTAAATCTTGGCAGGCTTTAGGTCCGGATATATTGTTTTCAACTTTTCGACTTCTGCCTGGATTTCTTTAGAATATTGATCTGTTTTATAAGTATTCTCTCGTATAGAAGCCCAAAACTTGGGATAACTATTGATGGCATTTAGGTATCGCTCTGGAGTATAATTTTTGATTTCCATAAAAGCCTTCAAACCAGGAGTGCCTTTATCGAGAAAAAGGGTTTGTAGGTATTCCATTTGTTGAGTAGAGTCTGTGGTGGAAGTGATTTTGTCATAGGCAGCCCAAAAATTAGGAATATCACTATTGATGGTATTGGCATTTTCTAACTTATCATCCTGACTACAGCCAAAAAACAAGAATAGCACAAAAAACAGGTAAAATTGATTTTTCATAGTTTGAGAGGATATTTGTTGCAATGGTTTTGGTTGATATTGCAAGTATAAGTAGAAAAGTAGGGTTGTACCCAAAATTAGGTCTAATGGGGAGTTTCATTAGATGCAAAGAAACAAAATGATACTTTTCCGATGTTTCATGGGCAGAATAGAGATACGAGAAAAGTAAGTTTTAAAGGTTTAGTACATACTCTTAGCGTAACTTTTTGAGAAGCAATTGAGCTTCCACATTTTTTGGATCTATGGCTATGGCTTTTTGTAAAGCTAGTACTGCCTTTTCATTTTCTTTGGCAAAAGAATAACTTCTTCCAAGAAGATAATACATATAGGAGGATTGATAAGCAGTTTCCTTTAGTAGTTTTTGGGCTAACTTAATCGCTTCAGGATTTCGTTCTACCTTGGGAAACATATGCACTGCATTTTCCCAATCTTTAGTTGAAAAGTTGTCAGGATTTATGAGATCTTTTAGTTTTTTATGCTCCCTTAAAAAATAAAAAGCCGGCAACTTTACCTTCCAATTGGGGTTTTCATCCAAGGCTTTAAGTACCCAATCTGCTGCGACATCGTCATTGCCCATAGCTGCATGCATGGCTGCTATGCGATCATACATCCCGTTCCATCCATCGAGTAGGATTTCAGCCTTCTGGAGTAAGTTTTTGGCTCTTTCCATATTGCCAGATTCAAGAGCATAACGGGATTGATTGACTTTGATGCGACCAAAATGGTGGTCGAGTAGTTTTTGTAAATCTTTAAAGGGTTGCTTAGAGTTGTCTACACGAAGATCTATTTGATTGTACCAGGCATTGTCAGAGCCTTTTACGATTAAGGCTGCTGATTGTTTGCCGGATATTTGTCCACCTGCTTCCTGACCTGCTATTAAACTTTGGAGTAATCTTTCTGCCAAGGTACCTGTCGCTTGCTCATAAGTTTGAGCCATTGCTTCAAGAACGGTTTCATCCAACTGATTACCCATAACAACATATTTATCTCCCAAACGGTGAGTGGACTTACCTACCCAATATTGAAGAGCTTCTCCTGTAAAAGCAAAGACATTGCCATCTTTATCAATGCCTGCCACTTGCCTATAATGAGCTTGTGGGTCTTTTTCTTTGGTAAAAAGGATGGCCTCTTTTATGGATTGACCAGCTTGTAATTGTTGAAATCCATTGATAGCATAAGCAGGATAAGTTTCTGCAATAACAGAAAAAGCGCCAAGGCCAGGTTCGATATACACTGTTGAGTTACCAACGCATATATTGTGAGTAGCTACGGCGATTCCCCATTCCTGAGTTTTTTCATCGTAAGCCGTAATGGAAAAAGTAGAGTTGATGTTTTTGTCCAGGAGCAAACTGGGCAGGTTTTGAGCTTGGATAGTATAAATAAATGCACTAAGCACAAAGAAAATAGAAGTAATTGGCTTCATAGATAATTGTTAAATGGACTATTGATAATAAATGGCATTATCTTTTAGACTTATGACAAAGGTATATTCATCAAAATATTCAACTATTGGGTTAGAATTGGACTTTAGATGTGTTTTAATTTTAAAGGTATAGGTTTTTCATGTAATCAATCTATTCAATATTAAAATAGGAAACAGTAAGTGGTTGGACAAAAATAATTATCACTTTATGATGTCATCTTTTTGAGCTGCTCTTCGTTAAATTCTCAGCTGATATGAATCAACTTGCGAATTTGCCTTAATCAGCTCTAAAAATCTGATCAATCAAAAACACTACTTATTTTTGTCCAACCACTTAACTCCTTCATTCTTTAGGTATAAAATCAGATTGGGATAATCAATAATAGCCTTATAATTATGTAACACATCGGCTCCAATAACTCCATCAACTTCTTCAATACCTAAGCTTCTAAAAGCTTGGTTGACATGTTCTAGACTCATTAAGATCAAGTCTATGTCCTTTATTTGAAGATTCTCAAAATGAAGTTGATTATTACTTGAAGTTTGCATATGGATATTGGAACCACCAGCACCGGTAGCTCTTTCTTCTGTATTTTCTGCATTCATATTGAAACGCTCTTGGTGCATTTGTTCAATCACGCTTGCACTCGCTCCGGTATCCAGTAAGAAAAGCCCCTCAATCTCATTTAGGGTTGCTTTAAGCAATAAATGACTGGAAGCTAGCTTAGTCAATGCAATGGCCACATATCCTTTTTCATGTAGGAAGTTTCCCAGGTCGGTATAATTACTCATAAAAAGTTTTTTGTACAGCTATTATAACACAAAATCACTCCAAAGGATGATGCATTTGCTTCAAATAACTATTTGTTTTGTTGATATTAAAGGTCTAAATCAAAGACCATTGATTATGAGAGTGTTGTTGCCATTTTTTTGGGTTATTATCATTTCTGTAGGTGTTCTCGGAAGCATAAACGCTAATGGAAAAGAAGCGCTTCAAAAGTTGGAGCAGATGGAACAGCTAGTGGAAGCTGATTCTGCCAAAGCAGCCATGAAGTCCTGGGATGAAGTGTTTAATACTTTTGAGGCAGAGAATAATAAAGAAGGGATTACCCGTTGTTTGATGATCAAAGGCAAATACTTAATGGATCAGTGGAAGATAGATGAAGCGATGCACGTTTATAGAGAAGCCTCAAAATATGGTGAACAA
>JBCBCD010000337.1:0-7183 GCA_038530915.1 Bacteroidota bacterium | reverse complement strand
GGTAAGCTTCTTCAAAAGCACCACCAGTAACAGCTGGATCTATAACTCCACCACCATTAAACTCTTCGAGATTATCAGTTGGAAAACCACTCAATTGACCTCTGAAGTTGTCACTTCTGAATAAGTAAGCTGAGTGTCCCAATAGAACAGCAATATTGTGATTGGAACCAACCGTCGTATTGTATTTCAAAATATTTTCATTCAATAAGCGATAGTCCAGGTCAGCGGTATTACTTAGCGAGTTGAGGATGTTACCTGATACCAGGTTTCCTTCCCAATCGTTGAGTTCTGTTCTTGGGCTAAAATCAGATACATTGGTAAATATCGCGTTGACACTACCGCTTGTTTCAAAAGACAAATTGTCGGTAATCTGGAAAGACAAAGCAGTCCTGTGACTGACATTAATCTGATCACTTTCGAAATTGCCAAGCTGACCTCTTCTCAAAGGATTTTGAGTTAAAAATGATGCGTTGTCATCGAGGTAAGCACCATCAACAATACCAAACTCACCATTGCTATAGAAAGCGGGAATGGTTGGTGCAGCTCTTTGGAAGGAATAGATGATACCATTGTCACCGCTAAATGCATTGGTCCCTCCGGTAGGTCCTTCATTTCTACGCCAAAAACTATTGGTTACTGTATTTAAAGTCAGCCAGTTGTTTAAGCTAGAGTTGATATTAAAACTGATGTTATATCTTTCAGTTCTAAATTTACTCTTTACAATAGCATCCTGAGCCAGAAACCCTAAGGAGAATCGATACCTGGTTTTGCCAGTTCCACCAGAGAAAGATAAATTGTGATTTTGGATGGGAGCACTTTGTAAAACTTCATCAGCCCAAGTCGTATTGGTAAACTGATCAGGCAAGCTACCATTTCTAATCGCGTCGATTTGTGCATCAGTATACCTTGGAATAAATTGTGCTCCATCTTCATTCATGAACTTTTCGTTCATAAGAATAGCATAATCCAAAGAATTAAGGAACTCTGGAACAACAGTGGCTTCCTGTTGGCCATAAAATCCATTATAACTGATTTCGAACTTACCTTCAGCACCTCTTCTGGTCGTAACCAGGATAACACCATTGGCACCTCTCGCTCCATAAATGGCACTTGCAGATGCATCTTTGAGTACAGTAATGCTTTCAATATCTGAAGGTGCAAGGTTGTTGAAAGCGGCAAGATCATCATATTGTATATTGTCAATAACAATAAGTGGCGTACTGTTGCCAAAGGTACCAATACCACGAATAACGACCGAAGAACCATCTGAGCCGGGAGAGCCAGAAGACTGTGTCAATTGTACTCCTGAGAATCTACCATACAGCAATTGTGCAGAATTGGTTACCGGTTGATTGACCTCCTCATCAAAGGTTACGGTTTCTACAGAACCAGTAAGATTCACTTTCTTTTGTGATCCATACCCAACTACTACAATCTCATCCAACAAAGCAGTGGATTCTTGTAAAATAATATTGTAATTGGCTTGATCACTTACAGTAACTTTTTGTGGACTAAAACCGGTATAAGAAAAAACAAGTACATCACCATTGGAGGCTTCAATAGAGAAATTGCCATCAATATCAGTGACAACACCTGTTTGTGTATTTTCTATCATAATTGTTGCACCAATTAAGGCATCACCATTAGAATCGGTTATCGATCCTCTTATGGTACTTTGTGCCAGCGCAACTTGTCCGACAGAAATTAAAATCAAGAAATTAAGAAGATATGTTTTCATACAAAATGGTATTAGATGATTAAGAAAAGATGTGATAACCTCTGTAGGTAAAGATGGCCAATACCTGATTTTTGAGGCAGGAAAAATAGGTCAATGGGAGGGGAGAAATAGTGCAATGCCCTTTAGAATGGGCGTTTCTACTTTTTTAACCTTTAAATGATTGAATGGAAGTGAATTTGACTAATTTGAATCTTGATATGTATTAAAGGAGTACCACCTCACCCTTAGGTGTATTCAAACGAGCAAGCAATCTGCGTTCATTTCCAGCACTAACTTTAATAGGTAAGTCAAGATTTTCTAAATCCTTTTTTAGGTCCTCGGGTTCAGGATGTATGATCTCCAAATTAATTAAGGAACAACCGTCGGGCAAGCTTCCCGATGGATGCTCACTATCTCCCCAATCAATAAAAAAGGGAAGTAAGCTGGTGGAGTTGGCTTTAAAGTCAGTTAAGGTCCAGGAGAGTGTAGAGCCATCATTTTTTTCACGACTTCCACTTACTACTTCGCCCAATTCAATTTGATGCTGTCTGGCATGATTGACCAAGGCAGGGGCATCATTTGTTTTTACACACCAATTAATCAAACGGTTATCAGGAAATTGACGAATAGTATTTAACCAACTAGGTCCCTGAATATCCTTTTGTGCAGGATCAGGAGCGATCACTTCAAAATAAATGCCTGCCCCTAAGCTCATTAGTGCGTTCCAGGTGCCTTGCCCCTGATGTCGACCAGCGATAACAGGAGCAACGCCTGTAAGCTCTTCTATCATTGCTATGCCTTGGTGAATATTGGTAGTATTGTATACAAGGTGGTCGATTTTATTGAGTAGGCTATTATTCATCTTTCTAAAAAGCTTTAAGCAGGATTGATGAAATATAAAACATAAGTTATCCCGAATTTTGTAATAAATTCCATTAGTCTAAGCTTCAACAGTCCGTAGGATAATTCGACAGCCTCCGAAGGAGTAGCGATTAGACTTTAGACAAAATTCGGGATTTTTTATTTCTTTACAGACTTATGTGCTCTATTTCAGTTCTAACTTCTGAGTATTGGTATAATCCACACCACGTATTTTCTCAAAAGTCTCAATCATTTCCAATAGTTTTTCAGGATTAGTATCTGCTAGATTTTTCTGTTGCCCCAAATCTTGAGCGAGATTATAAAGGCCATAATCTTTTAGGTTGCCCAATTCTATATTTACTTTTTTATTTAATGGTGGTCCTTTATAGGGAGGGATTAAGATCCAGTTGCCTTTTCTTAATGCAGTTCTGGTCGTAGCTTCTAAGATCAACTCTTCTCTGCCTTCTTCATTTTTACCCATTAGGACATCCAATAGATTCTCGCTGTCAGGTCCTTTTAATTCACTGTTGACCAAAGCTGCCAGAGAGGAAAAAAGATCCACTTGAGACACAAGTGCATTGGATTGGCCAGCTTGAATTTTTCCCTGCCAATATGTTATAAAAGGAACACGTGTACCTGCTTCAAAGAGACTGTACTTTCCACCACGCAAGGCTCCGGCTGGTTTGTGATCGCCCAATTTTTCTACTGCATCATCGTAATAACCATCATTCAAAACCGGTCCGTTGTCACTGGATAAGATGATGAGGGTGTTTTCAAGCAAGCCTTCTTCTTCCAGGGTTTTCATTAATTCACCTATGCACCAATCTGCTTCAACAATCACGTCTCCTCTTGGTCCCATGCCGGAGCTACCTACAAATCTGGAATGTGGTGTACGAGGAACATGAGGTTGCTGAAGGGCATAATACAGAAAGAAGGGCGCTTCTTTGTGATCAATAATATAATTTTGGGCTCGCACTAAGAAGGTATCTGCCATGTCTTCATCTACCCACTTTGCAGCCTCTCCACCTTTCATGTAACCTATACGTGGAATGCCATTGACTATACTACTGTTGTGTCCGTGGTGCCATTTTAGCTTCAGTAATTCAGGATTGTCTTTTCCTGTAGGCTCTCCGGGAAAATTGTTTTTGTAGTCTATCTCAATAGGATCATTCGGGTCAAGCCCTTGAACATGGCCATCTTCAATGTATACTGTTGGCACTCTATCCTGAGTTGCAGCCATGATGTATGAATAATCAAATCCTACTTCGTTGGGACCAGGAGAGATGTGTTGATTCCAGTCTACCTGTCCATCGCCCAAACCCAAATGCCATTTACCCACTATACCAGTATGATATCCTTTAGCACGCAACATTTTAGGTATTGTCATTTGTGCAGTATCAATCAGTAAAGGAGCTGTCCCAGGCAAAATCTTAGCTCTTTTATTTCTCCATGGATAAGTTCCGGTCAATAGTGCGAATCGACTAGGAGAACAAGTTGCTGATGACGCGTAGCCACTCATAAACTGCATACCACCTTTGGCAAGTTTATCCATATTGGGCGTTTTTAATGCTGTCGCTCCATAAGCTCCAACATCACCATAACCCAGGTCATCGGCATAAATGATAAGGATGTTTGGATTTTGTCGTGTGGGTTGTTGAGACTCGTCCTCAATCGTTGTTTGTTCACTGCAAGAAATGACTACTAAGCTGGCTAATAAAACACAGATGCTCCAACAAGTATTTGAATTATTCATTAGAAACATGGTATAAGTTGATTATTGAATGATGAAATTAGGATTGGTTAGTGTGAGATAACAAATAGTATGAAAAGAAAGAACAAAATCAACAAGCAAAATACAATAATGCTATTGCGTTTTAATAATAAGGCATACGATCTGGATTGTTCTTCTAGTTTGTCTCTCATTTTGATTAAATATAAAGGCATCAAAATGTTTAAAAAGGAAGTCGGAGAGCACTTAGTTCCCCTCCGACTTTTTGCCAATCAGTATGAAACTTGTACAAATTGAATAAGGCTATCTCAAAAGCGCTTCGCACTTTTTCGCCAGCAAATAATATGTTGTTTGAGTACGGTTTACCCTAAAAAGCAGAGCTTTTTAGGGTAAACCGTACTCAAACAAAACTTTCTTGGGCGGCTCAGAATAAGGAACGAGTTATGAGACGTCCTCTTTCAATGAATCAATTTTTCTATATACAAATCTCATCTTATATTTCTGGAAACAAGTGGTAGTTTTAGATCAATAGGAGGGGATAAATCGTGCAGACCTAAAATGGACTATTCCGTTGGTATGGCATCTTCAATATACTGTGATGGAGTTACACCAAATTGCTCTTTAAAACAAGTACGGAAATACTTTAAGTCATTGAATCCAACCTGATAAGCTACTTCTGAGATATTATATTGATTTTGTTGCATAATCTGAGCAGCACGTTTTAGCCTAACTGATCTAATGAATGCATTGGTTGTCAATCCTGTCAAGGCTTTTAACTTTCGATACAATGTAGAAGAACTCATGGCCAGTTTATGGGAAAGAAAGTCTCGACTCAAATCTTCGTTATCAAGATTTTCTTCTACTACTTTCATAGCTTTATTCAAAAACTGTTCATCCAGAGAAGAGATCTCTATATCGGTAGGTTGTAAAGTAACTTTTTTACCAAAAAAGCCTTTTAGTTTTTCACGTGCCAGTAAAATACTATTTACCTGAGCTTTTAAAACGCTAGGTGTAAATGGCTTGGTCACATAGGCATCAGCACCTGAATGAAAACCTTCAACCTGAAATACAGTAGAGGTTCTTGCTGTGAGGAGAATGACTGGAATATGAGCGGTCTTTTCTTCTTTTTTTATGTGTTTACAAAAACTCAGACCATCCATTTCGGGCATGATTACATCACTAATGATCAGGTCAGGTAATTGCTGTTTAGCTATTTTCAGTGCCTTCGAGCCATTCTCAGCTTCATAGACAGTATATTCTTTTTCAAAAATACTTCTAATAAAAACACGGATATCAGGGTTGTCTTCTACAATTAAGAGTTGACCAGCTTCTCCTTTTAAATGACTTGATGGCTTATTGGGAGTGCTGGCTGTCAATTTTCCAGAAAATTGACGATTTTGGTAATGACTGAAATGTTCAGAATTTCTGAAGTTTGAAATAAGCTGATCTTGAGTAAGGTGTGTTTTTCCAAAAGGTAAGCGAATGGAAAAAGTACTCCCTTTACCAAGTTTGCTTTCGACTTTGATTTCTCCACTATGTAGTTCTACAATATTTTTTACCAATGAAAGGCCAATGCCTGTACCTACCATTTTGATAGAGTCTGTATTAGCAAGCTGATAAAATCGATCAAAAACTTTTTCTAGTAGATCTTCAGGCATTCCTTTTCCGGTATCTTGTACTATGATCTCACAATACCCTTCTTTGAAATGAGATGAAGTTTCTTTTCCTTTTGGATAAACAGAACGAACGCTTAAAGCGATGGTGTTTCCTTCAGGAGTGTATTTAAAAGCATTGGATAATAAATTACAAAGTACAATCTCCATCTTATCCCTGTCGTAATAAATAGGCGTATTTTGATCTTCGGGTAGAAACTTATAATCTATGCCTCTTTTTTCGGCCAGATCTCTAAAAGAAAGAAATACTTCTCTGATAAACTTGATGATGTCCCCTTCTGCTGCCTCAATCACCATATTTCCGGTTTCGGCTTTTCTAAAATCCAATAATTGATTGACCAGGCCAAGAAGGCGTTGTGAATGATGATGGATAGTCACTAAATACTGTTTCAATTTTCCTTCTGTCTCATTATCTTCTAAAATTTCTTCAACCGGTCCCGATATCAAGGTCAATGGCGATCTTAATTCGTGGGTGATATTGGTAAAAAAACGAGCTTTCATTTCTGCCATTTCTACTTCTTTCTCTTTTTCGATTTTTGAAAGCTTAAGCTTATTCCTTAAGTCGCTTTGTAAATTGATGAAATGTCGGTATAAAAGTAGTAGGCCAGCAAAAACTAAGGTATACAATAGATAGGCTTGCCAGGTAATCCAAAAAGGAGGGAGAATTTCAATTTCAAGTGTAGCTACTGAGTCATTGATGATTTTTCTATTACTGGTTGCTTTAACCTTAAAGGTATAATTTCCTGGATTTAAATTATTGTAAGTAACACCTTTTTGAGAACCTGCATAGTTCCAATTCTCATCTAAGCCTTCCATATTATAAGTGTAGGTATGTTGGGTAGGAGAGCTAAAATCCAATGAAGCAAAATCAATTGAAAATACATTATCCTTATGCGATAAAGTTATTTTTTTACTGTATTCGATGGATTTTTCTAAAATGACCCTATTGTCAAATGACTCACCTGCAAGGATATTTTGGTTGAATACTTTAAAGCCAGTCAAAATCATTGGTGCAGAAATCTCACCATCCCTGATGGAATCGGGATGAAAGATATTTAAGCCATTTATGCCGCCAAAGAAAAATGTACCCGCCTTATCCTGATGTGCTACTCCTTCCATAAATGAATTGGAAAGTAAGCCATCGTTGGTATCATAGTTTGAGAAATTTCCACTTGCTAAATTGAATTTTGAAATTCCTTTATT
>JBCBCD010000336.1:0-7183 GCA_038530915.1 Bacteroidota bacterium | reverse complement strand
TGTAAGTTTCTTACATCCTTCTTTCAATAGTAGAAGAAATAGATTATTACGGGAGCTCCATAAGCACACCATTTGGGCTTGATTTGTCACAAATAACTATATATACAGTAGCCAAGCATTTTGAAAGCATTTTGCCTATCCTTGCCGCTGTTATGGAAGCACCTCTCTTTACGGCTTCGGAATTAGAATTATACAGCAATAATAGCAAGCAGCGATTAATGGTTGATCTTTCTAAGAATGATGTGATTGCCTATAGAACTTTGACAGAACAAATTTTTGGAAGCAACCATCCTTACGGCTACAATAGCAACGATCAGGCATTTGATGATTTGGTACAAAAAGATTTGCAAGATCACTTTAAAAAGTGCTATCAGTCCGGTAATGGTTTTGTATTACTGAGTGGAAAAGTTGGAGATCGGGAAATAAAATTACTGGATGGCTATTTATCCAATGTAATCCCAAAAGGAAAAAGATTAGAGGCTAAAATTCAAGCAGAGGCAACTCCTCCTCAAAGCATCCGTATAGAGAAGAAAAACAGTGTGCAAACTGCTATAAGAATGGGTAAAAAACTTTTTAATAGACAGCACGAGGATTATCCTGCAATGTATATGGTAAATATGGCTTTGGGGGGATACTTTGGATCAAGACTCATGTCTAATATTAGAGAAAAACAAGGGTATACTTACAATATATATTCTTCATTGGACCCTATGCTCTTTGATGGCTCATTTATTATTAGTACTGAGGTGGGTAATGACTTTGTAGACAATACACGAAAAGAAATTCATGCTGAAATAGACACTTTGATTGGTGAGAAAATGCCAGCAGCGGAGTTAGAAATGTTGAGAAATTATACAATGGGGTATTTGTTGACGCTCCTGGATGGAACTTTTAATCAATCTGATTGGATAAAAATGATTAAGTCGCACGACATTGAGTATGAATATTTTAATAGACTAGTTGATACCGTAAAGTTTATTGATGCAGAAGGGATAAGAAGTATGGCTGAAAAATACCTCCAGCCAGATGAATTTAGTGAGGTAGTAGTCGGACCTTAGCCCATCACTTTATAGCATTTTCTACTTGCATCGTAGATAGAAAATTCTGTTTTAAACACTTAGACTTACCTGAGGTATAGTCAAGTGTTTTCAATAAATTTATTGGCATAATTTGATCACTTTTGAAGAAACAAAAAAATTGTGTTCTTTTGAGGCCAAATAAGCTTATGATTATTAAATAAAGTTTTTAAATTCACAATCCTTCTTAGGCAGACAGTTTGTATAGATGATTCATTATCAATCAACTTAAAACAGTCATTAACAGGGATACGTTCATATAATATTACTGACATCCCATAAACACATTTAATGAGACTTTTCAATTTCTTTAAGCAAGAGTTGGCGATCGATTTGGGTACTGCAAATACCCTGATCATCCAAGAAGGTAAAGTAGTAGTAGATGAACCTTCAATAGTAGCGATAGACAGACGAACTTCAGAAACAATTGCCGTTGGACGAAGAGCTATGATGATGCACGAAAAAACGCATGAAGACATTAAAACCATTCGTCCGTTGAAAGATGGTGTAATCGCTGATTTTCAGGCAGCAGAAAGCATGATCGAAGGGTTTATTGGCATGATAGGAAATACTCGTCGTCTATTTTCACATATGAAGATGGTTATTTGTATACCTTCTGGTATCACAGAGGTAGAAAAAAGAGCTGTTTTCGATTCAGCAGATCATGTTGATTCAAAAGAGACTTATCTAATTCACGAGCCTATGGCGGCTGCTTTGGGTATTGGCATCGATGTAGAAGAGCCGGTAGGTAACATGGTAATTGATATAGGAGGAGGAACGACTGAGATTGCAGTCATCGCTCTATCTGGTATTGTATGTGATCAATCCATTCGAATAGCGGGTGACGAATTCACCAGTGATATCATGAGCTACATGAAACGTCAACATAATATTCTAATTGGTGAGCGTACAGCTGAACAACTAAAGATTCATGTTGGATCGGCACTTGATCATTTGGATGAAGAAGTAGCTCCTGAAGATTTTCCTGTTAATGGTAGAGATCTTATGACAGGTATACCTAAGCAGATCAAAGTCAATTACAGAGAGATCGCTCACGCTATAGATAAATCTATTTCTAAAATAGAAGATGCTATTTTGAAAGCATTGGAAGCGACACCACCGGAATTGGCTTCTGATATTTATCGTACAGGATTGTACCTAACTGGAGGAGGAGCCCTGTTAAGAGGGTTGGATAAAAGAGTTGCTCAGCGCACCAAGTTACCGATACACATAGCTGAGGATCCATTAAGAGCAGTTGTTAGAGGTACGGGTATCGCTTTGAAAAATTCAGACCGTTTTACATTCTTAATTGATCGTAAGAGTGTTTAACTTAGAAGGATAAAATGCTTTTCGGACTTTACATTAGATATTTAAACATACTCTAAGAGCGATGTACCAATCGATGATTTATGCGAAATCTGTTTGAATTAATTTTAAAAAATAGAAACCTTTTAACTTTTGTCCTGCTTGAGTTGATTTGTTTCTTATTACTAATTAGATTCAACATAAATCAACGTCAAATCTTTTTTAGTTCTGCCAATAGATATACTGGTCAGGTTTACGAGTTGTATGCTCAGGGTCTCAATTATTTTTCTTTGACAGCTGAAAATACAAGGCTTGAAAAAGAGAATGAGATATTGAGGCAAAAACTACAGGATTTTTATGGTGAAGAGGATTTTCAAGTAGATACTTTTTATACTGCTGAAAAAGACGATCCTGCTTATAGATTCATTTCTGCTAAGGTGATCAAAAACTCTATCACAGCGCTCGATAATGTAATTACGATCAATAAAGGAACTAAGGATGGGGTGGAAAAAGACATGGGAGTAGCAGACTTGAATGGTATTGTAGGTACAGTAGTAGATGCTTCCGAAAATTATGCTGTTGTCATGTCTTTATTTCATCGGCAAACCAGGGTTTCTGCTAAGATTTCTTCCAATGGTCACTTCGGATCACTGGTTTGGAAGGAGAATAATCCCTTGCAAGTTATGGATATTGATGATATTCCTAAGCATGCTGTTGTCAATGAGGGAGATACAATCATCACCAGTGGATATTCCTACAAGTTTCCTCCCGGTTTGCTTATCGGCACTATCCAGGCTGAGACTATCAAATCAGGAAGTAACTTCTATTCCATAAAGGTAAGGTTGGTGAATGATCTGAGTAAGCTATCAAATGTTTATGTGATCGACTACATCAATAAAAGAAAAATACAACCATTAGAAGCAGCTAATAATAATGAATAATAATGTAGTTTTCACTAATGCCAGCAGGTTTGTACTGTTATGCCTTTTCCAAGTATGGATATTGCGGAGCATTAGTGTTGCTTTCCCCAATTTTCCTTATCTAAATATTTTTGTCTATCCATTATTCATACTGCTCTTGCCTTTTAAAATCAATCAGACTTTGGTGATTTTTCTGGGCTTTGCTCTTGGATTAACCATTGACTTGTTTTACGATACGCTTGGATTACATGCGAGTGTAAGCACTTTTCTCGCCTTTATTCGTCCTATGCCATTAAGGTGGTTAGAACCCAAAGGAGGCTATTTGGTTTCTGATAGCCCTACGCCAAAAAAAATGGGGATGGGATGGTTTTTGAGATATAGTGCCATATTGATGGCCATTCATATCGTAGCTTATTTTTCGGTAGAAGCTTTTACTCCGTATTATTTTGTCAGCATTCTGCTCAAATCATTGGTTTCATTTGGCTTATCTATGATTTTTATGATTTTTGTCATGACTATAGTCAACCCTTCCAATTGATTTACGTATTTTAAGATTGTGTTTGTTTTTACAAAAAAATATTAAGTCGTGTCGATTAATTTTAAAGGTAGACAAAGGTACATACAGATATTTTTTTTGGCAGCTGGGGTTTTCTTGATTTCCAAAGCGATGCATCTACAATTGATAGATACCACCTTTAGAAATAAAGCGGATGCTGTCGGTTTGGATAAACTCACCGTTTATCCTTCTCGTGGTGTGATTTACGACAGAGATACTACTTTGATGGTCGTAAATGAACCCATTTATGAGTTAATGGTCACTTATAACCAGATAGATCCAAAAATGGATACCAGCAAGTTTTGTGACCTTCTTGGAATTGACAAACAATATTTTTCAAAAGCGCTGAATAAGGATTGGAGATCAGGCAGGTATTCAAAGTCTGTTCCCTTTGTGTTTATTAGTAAAGTTACTGCGGAGCGCTTCGCTACTTTTCAGGAAAGTTTATACCAGTTTCCGGGCTTCTTCACTCAGTTGAGAAATGTAAGAGGTTATCCTGGTCAGGCAGGTGCCCATGTTTTAGGATACATTAGAGAAGTAAACTCAAGAGAAGTTGATCGTTCGGATGGAGTCTATGTACCCGGCGATTATATTGGCTCGAGTGGATTAGAATCTTCTTATGAGCAGTTTTTGCGTGGTGAAAAAGGTGCAGAGTATGTTTTCAAAGACAATTTGGGAAGAATTGTAGATAGTTATAAGTCTGAAAAGCTAAATGTTGATCCTGAATCCGGCCGAGATTTAATTTCCTCCATAGATATAGACTTACAAGCTCTGGGCGAAAAGCTGATGAACAATAAGAGGGGCAGTGTAATTGCGATTGAGCCTAAGTCTGGAGAAATTCTGGCTTTGATTAGTAGCCCGACTTATGATCCCAATAAATTAGTTATTGGTAATGAAGATAGAGGCCGTGCCTATTTGGAATTAACCAGAGACTCTATAAATAAGCCTTTGCTTAATAGAGCCGTTACTGCTCAATATCCTCCAGGCTCTTTATTCAAATCTTTAATTGCCCTGGTGGGTATGCAAAAAGGGGTGTTGGCACCAGATAGAACCATTAGGTGTGCAGGTGCTTATGTACACAATGGTATGGTCTTGACGGGTTGTCATGGCCATCCTACTTGTACAAGTGTAAGTATGGCCTTACAACATTCCTGCAATGCTTATTTTGTTACTGTATTCAGAGACATTGTGGATCAATACGGTTTCAATCAACCTGAGGTCGGCTTGGACACTTTAAATGCTTATCTTAAAAAGTTTGGCCTGGGAGAACCACTTGGAATAGATTTTCCTTCAGAGAAAAAAGGAAATTATCCTACTTCTGAATATTACACCAATTGGTTCAACAAACAACAAGAAGGACAAAGGTGGAACTCCCTGTGGATCAGATCGTTGGGCATTGGTCAAGGAGAAATTCAAATGACAACTGTACAGATGGCCAATACTGCCGCTATGCTAGCTAATAAAGGGTATTACATTAGACCTCATTTGGTGAAAGGGTATTTAAACAGTGATACACCTATCCCTGCCAATTACAGAACGAAAAAATATGTTGGAATTGACTCTGTTTATTTTGAACCGGTTATAGATGGTATGTACAAAGCCGTTCTAGCAGGTACCGCTACTTCTGCTTATGTACCCGGCTTAGATATTTGTGGAAAGACCGGAACGGCTGAAAACAGTGCTGGTGAAGATCATTCTGTGTTTTTTGCATTTGCACCAAAAGATAATCCTCAGATAGCTATTGCTGTATTTATTGAAAATGCAGGCTTTGGTGGAACCTGGGCAGCACCACTGGCTGGCTTAATGATAGAACAATACATTAATGGCGAGATAGCTGCAAATCGTAAATGGACATTGGACAGGATTTTGAATGCCAACCTGATCAAGTTACCTTAGACCCTATGAATATTTCAAGACGATTTTTCTTTGGGCTAATGCTTTTTGTAAACATATGTTTGTTAAACGGACAGGATAGCCTACAAAATGGATATCAATTCAAATTGGTTTTTGTAGGAGATATTATGGGACATGGTTCCCAAATAGAAGCTGCAAAAGTCTTGAAAGACTCCTTGTATGATTATTCACCTTGTTTCGAATATGTAAGTCCTATTTTGAAACAGGCCGATTTGGCTGTAGGAAATTTAGAGGTTACTCTCCCTGGTGATCCCCCTTACAAGGGGTATCCACAGTTCAGAAGCCCTGATGACCTGGCGCTTGCACTCCGTTATGCAGGGTTTGATCTGTTGGTAACGGCTAATAACCATTCCAATGACGCTCGTAAGAAAGGAGTTGTCAATACCATTCAGACACTACACGATTACGGATTTTATCACACTGGTACTTTTAGAAATGAAGAAGAAAGGTCAGCTTTTTATCCCTTAATTGTTTATAGAAACAATTTCAAGCTTGCTTTCCTGAATTATACTTATGGTACCAATGGTATTCCAACGTCTGCACCTACCGTTGTCAACTTGATTGATGAAGCGCAGATGAAGAGTGATCTCGCTCAGGCAAAAGCACTTTCTCCTGATTTTATTATTGTTATGATGCACTGGGGCTTAGAATATCAACTGAATGAAAGCTCGAAGCAACGAAGATTAACGGATTCTCTTTTTACATGGGGAGGTGATTTGGTCATTGGTGCTCACCCTCATGTGGTACAGCCCATTAAGAAGGTGGAATACAAAAGAGCCAATCAGCTTGATTCCGGGTATGTGGCCTTTTCACTAGGGAATTTTATTTCTGGCCAAAGAAAAAGATATACCGATGGTGGCATTATGTACGAGTTGACCCTTCGCAAAGACGAATTGGACCAAAAAGCCAGAGTTATCAATCAAAACTACATTCCGGTGTGGAGGTACATTGAAAAAAATGGCAACAAACAAACCTTTAGAGCTATTCCAATTTCTGCTTTTGAAGAAGCCAATGGTATGGGAATTGAATTGAAAACAGAAGATAGACAAAAAATGCTGTTTTATTTACGAGAGACCCGTAAGCATTTAAATCGCTTTGATAGTTCTGAAAGAAAGATATCTTTGCAAGAATTATCCACCAGCAAGTTTTAAAATGAAAGTTTCTGCAATTGTTGCTATGTCGAAAAACAGGGTGATTGGCTTAGAAGGAGACATCCCTTGGCGTTTGTCGGCTGACCTCAAATACTTCAAAAAGAAAACGATTCATCGCCATGTAATCATGGGACGCAAAACTTTCTTATCCATTGGAAAACCATTACCCAAACGAGTCAATATCGTTCTTACTCGTGATCCTTTCTTTTTAGCAAAAGATGTTTTAGCATCATCAATAGAATGAGCTACTAAAACATCTTT
>JBCBCD010000335.1:0-7212 GCA_038530915.1 Bacteroidota bacterium | reverse complement strand
TTTATTTGCTTGCTACACTTTTGGGCTTAGTCTTATTAGGCGTACTTATTTCTGGTTCTTATCCCGCTTGGATATTGTCATCTTCACAAGTTTCTACCGTATTAAAGGGGATTGCCAATAAAAATAATGGTTCTGCATGGTTGCGAAAAATCTTGGTGGTTTTTCAATTTACTATGTCTATCGGCCTAATTGTTGTGACCTGGATGGTAAGCAATCAAATCCAATACATGAGTAATCAAGAACTGGGGGTGAAGATCGATCAGGTTCTAAGCATCAATTCACCACAGCAAAGTAGATGGGACAGTACATTTATTGACCGAATGAATACATTTAAAACAGAATTGAGTAAACATCCTAATATTGTTAGTGCTGCTACTTCCAGTCGAACACCTGGGCATCGAATGGGCCGTATTTTTCAATTGAGTAAATTAGGTCAAGGGAATACGGAACAAACCTATACAACTAACTTTATCAACGTTGATTTTGAATTTGCAGAGACATTTGGTATTGAACCTGTTAGTGGTCGATTTTTTGAAGCAAGTGATCACAATTACAATTGGGATGCGGTAAATAAACTGGTACTCAATCAATCTGCAGTTGAAATGTTGGGATACAATGACCAAACGGTTTTGGATAAACAACTTAGGTTTTCCGGCAAAGATTGGAGAGTGATAGGTGTACTTCCTAATTATCATCAGCAATCTTTGCATCACAGTATAGAGCCAATTTTATTTATCCCTTCATATAGTAATGGAAATCCGGTTTCCATTCACATTGAAGGAGGCGATTTGGAATCAACTATTGCTTATATTCAAACGACCTATAAATCGTTTTTTCCAGGCAATACTTTTGATTACTATTTTCTTGATGAATACTTCCAGCGTCTTTATGAAGCTGAAACGCGATTTGTACAAATACTCTCATTTTTTACAATATTAGCCATTTTGGTGGCTTGTTTAGGTTTGCTAGGCCTTGCTTCTTACACTACTTATTTGCGTACAAAAGAAATTGGCATTAGAAAGGTACTTGGAGCTACTTCTTCAAGTATTGTAGCGCTTTTATCCAAAGACTTTTTAAGATTAATTGCTATTGCACCGCTCATTGCTGCTCCCTTAGCTTATCTGTTCTTGAACCAATGGTTGGCAAATTTTGCTTATCGAACGGATATCAATTGGTGGGTATTCCTACTCTCTGGTTTGGGAGCAATTTTAATAGCATTTACCACAATTAGTCTACAGAGTATTAAAGCGGCTACGGCTAATCCGGTCAAGAGTCTTAGAAGTGAATAAGATGCATTCAATTTTTTATAACTCTTTCAATGAATGAATTATGTTAAAGAATTACTTGAAGTCGGCTTTTAGGAACATGTTAAAGTATAAAGGCTTTAGCACCATCAACATTTTAGGATTAACCATTGGTATTGCAGTCTGTTTTTTGCTCTCTTTATGGATCAAAGATGAATTGAGCTATGATCGTTTTCATACAGATGCAGACCAAATTTATCGCTTCCGCTGGGAAGGTAAATTTGGTGATAACAGTTGGGATACCCCTATGACACCTTTGCCATTAGGAAACGCAATAAGAGGACAATTTCCAGAAGTAGATAAAATTACCCAGTTCACTCCAACTACTTTTACTCTTCAAAAAGGAGAGGATTTTATAAGAGAAGGGGGTGTTTATTTAGTGGATGAGTACTTTTTTGATGTTTTGACAATTGATGTTTTAGCGGGTGATATAACATCAATGCTGGATAATCCGGATGGAATACTCTTAACAGATGAGATGGCTGCTAAGTATTTTGAAGGACAAGCAGATTATGAAGCTATCCTTGGACAAACGCTTAGCACCGGTAATGATCGATTATTACAGGTGGTGGGAATCTTTAAAAAACTTCCTACTCAATCACATATGGAGATCAACTTCATCAGTCCAATAGACTTTGATGTTTATCCTGAGTGGAGAAGAACAAGCTGGGGGTCAGGAACTTTATTTACCTACTTTAAATTGAACGAAAGTAATACGCCCGATCAGCTTAGCAATAAATTGAATACTTATGTAGCCGAAAATGTAATTGATGACGGTTTTAGTAAAGAAGGTAACTATACGCGCTTCCCTTTTGATGCTATAACGGACATCCACTTAGAAGGCCGAAGAACCAATGTATTAATCTTCAGTATAATTGCTGTTTTCATTCTTTTATTGGCTTGTATTAATTTTGTCAACTTATCTACTGCTCGAGCAATAACGAGAGCAAGGGAAGTTGGCGTAAGGAAAGTTCTGGGATCTAGCCGTCAACAATTGATTCAACAGTTTTTTAGTGAATCAACGGTCTATGTTTTGCTGGCTGTCATATTGGGTGTGGCATTGGCAAGTGTGACATTACCTTACTTCAATGAATTAACTGGAAAAAACTTGGAAATTGACCTTTTGAATTCACCTTTCATTTGGGTATTCATGTCAGTTTTGATTGTTGTTACGGCCTTTCTCACCGGTGCAATTCCTGCTTTTGTTTTATCTTCTTTTTTACCTACTAAAGTTATGAAAGGCCAATTGATTGGTTCCGGTGGAAAAAATCGTTTCCGTCAATCGCTGGTTGTTACCCAATTTTGTATCTCCAGTGTATTGATTATCGGCACTTTGGTGGTCAAAGATCAATTGTCTTACCTGCAAGAGCAACCTCTTGGTTTTGATAAAGAGCAAGTATTGCTTGTAGAAAGAGCAAGATCACTGGGTGACAATTTTGATTTATTCATGGACCGTATGGAAGAATTGCCTTTTACTAATGCTGTTTCAGCAGCTCATTATATGCCTGGCGGATATTTTGATAGTTCTACCTTTGAATTAGAGCAACCAGCCAATTATGAGGAAACTTCACTGACTTATAATGTAGTAGATGTCAATTTTATTGAATCTCTAAGTTTAGAAGTCATAGCAGGACGTAATTTTGATGCCAATCTGGCTTCTGATAGCAGTGGATACATATTAAATGAAAAGGCAGTGGAGAAATTGGGTTGGCAAGATCCAATTGGAAAAACAATGAATGGCTGGAATACTGATGCTGGTCGTGTTATAGGGGTAGTGAAAAACTTTAATTTCAGTTCATTGCATGACCCAATTGATCCAATCGTATTATTTATGCATCCAATGAATTTAAGGAACATCATCATCAAGTTAAATCCTGGTACCACACAAGAACAAATCAGTCAGATACAAAAAGAATGGAAGACTTTAGCTCCGGCTGCTCCATTTGAATTTAGCTTTTTGGATGAAAACATACAAGCACTATATGAAGAGGAAAGGCAGATGTCGATCAGTCTTACTTTATTTTCTTCTTTGGCTATTTTCATAGCGTGTCTTGGCTTATTTGGTTTGGCGGCTTTTATTGCTGAAAAAAGGACCAAAGAAATTGGCATTCGGAAAGTATTGGGGGCAACAGTAGGTTCCATTGTAAGTTTGCTTTCTGTTGACTTTTTGAAATTGGTATTTATTGCTTTGATTTTAGCTATACCGATTGCGTGGTATTTCATGCATCAATGGTTAGATAATTTTGCGTATCGTGTGAATATTAGCTGGTGGATTTATGTAATTGCCGGCATTACCGCCTTATTGATTGCCTTTGTTACGATTAGTTTCCAAAGTATAAGAGTGGCTACCTCCAATCCGGTAAAAGCGCTTAGAAATGAATGATTGAAAGTCAGTATTTTTAAAATAATTTTGATAACGATAAAAGTGTAAGCTATGATAAAATTAAATGAAATAAACCGATACTATCGCAAGGGACTCCAAAAGTCATGGATACTACGTAAGATTAATCTTGAAGTACAGCAAGGTGAGTTTTTGACCATTATGGGCCCTAGTGGAGCAGGAAAAACAACCCTTCTCAACATCATTGGTATGTTGGATGAACCTTCAGGAGGGGAGTATTATCTTTTTGATGAAAAAGTCCATGGTCTAAGAGAATCCAGACGACAGGAACTACACAAAAACTATATCGGCTTTGTTTTTCAAGCTTACCATTTAATCGATGATTTGACGGTATATGAAAATATTGAAACACCATTGATATACAGAGGCATCAAAAGCAAAGAAAGAAAGAGCATAGTGGCAGATATTTTAGACCGCTTCAATATTGTAGCGAAGAAAGATTTGTTTCCAGAACAACTGAGTGGTGGTCAACAACAATTGGTAGGAGTGGCCAGAGCAGTTGTTAGCAAGCCCAAACTATTATTGGCAGATGAGCCTACCGGGAACTTGCATTCTAAGCAAGGTGCAGAGATTATGGACTTGTTTAAAGAATTACACAACGAAGGAGTGACCATTATTCAAGTTACTCACTCCGAAAAAAATGCACAATACGGAACAAGAATTATTGAAATTGAAGATGGCTTTATACGTCAGGATAAAGCAGTAAAACAAACCATCACTCATGTTTAAAAAAAATAGCTTATTCATAGTGCTTCTACTTTTTGTTTTTAGTTTTTCTATGGTAGAAGCACAAGAAACCTGGTCACTGGAGGAATGTATTGATTATGCGATCAAAAACTCTCCTACTCTTGCTCAATCAGAATTCAATTTGGACCTGGCAGAGCTGGATTTAAAAGACAGCAAACGTAGAAGACTACCTTCTATTGATGGTAATGTTTTTGTGGGGGAACAATTTGGTCGATTTGTCGATCCTACAACCAACTCCTTCGTCAATGCAAGAACTACCTTCAACAGTATCAACTTAAATGGTGACATTCCTCTTTTCACCGGAGGACAAATCAAAAACGATATTGCTCAGCAGAAACAACTGGTCTCTAGTGCTAAATGGACGTTTGAAGAACAAATTAACCAGCTTAAGTTGGATGTCACCAGAACATTCCTGGCCGCATCTTTGGCACAAGATCAATTAGAAGTTTCTAGGATCAATTTAAATTCTTTGGAAGTGCAGTTGCGTAATACGAAAAAGCAAGTAGAAGCTGGTACTATGTCCGTTACGGATAGATTAGAGATTGAGGCTCAAATTGCGTCTACAAGGCAAACGATTATACAATCTCAGTATCAATTGGACTTGTCAAAATTAGATCTAAAAAACATCCTTAATCTACCTTCGAATGAGGTCATCGAAATAGAACGTACCGATCAAGATGACCTCCAGGAGTTGAATGTGGATATGCAGGATCATGTAGACAAAGCCTTGCAATCCTATCCTAGTATGTTGGCGAATGAAGCGAATTTGAAGGCATCGGAGTTTGAGATTAAATCCGTAAGAGGTAGCTTTTTACCTTCTATTAGCTTATCGGGTAGTGTAAATACAAACTACTCGTCAAATGGTACTCGTGTGGTTGGCTTTGAAGATATCTTTTTTGAAGAGGAAGTAACCATTATGGGAGAACCAAGTGTGATTCGATTTGCTGACGAGCGGTCTATTAGAGAAAGCAATCCCTATTTCAGCCAGTTGAATGAGAACCTGGGGCAGCGAGTTAACCTTTCTATGTTTGTACCCATCTTTAATAGAGGCTTAGGTCAGGTAAGTCTTCAGCGTGCAAAAGTGAACCTCCTTCGTGCAAAGAACGACTACGACAACAACAAACGTCAACTTGCTTACAATGTCCAGCAGTCTGTAATGGACATGAATGCTTCCTGGCAAAACTATTTGGCTTCAGTGGAAAGCGTAAGAGCCAGTGAACGTTTATTGGAAAACAGACAAAGAGAGTACTCGTTAGGAGTTATCAATCAAGTAGATTATTTCTTAACTCGCAATAGATTGATTACAGCAAGGTTGCAATTGATCAGAGCTAAGTACGATTATATCTTTAAGACTAAGGTCGTAGAATTGTATGGCAATGTGAATTAAGGTGTGAAAGTTTAAAGGCTTAAGGGAATAAACGGAGAACTATTTCACCCATAAATCCTTAAACCTTTAAACTCATTTATCAAGTTAAGTATGACATTCCGCTTATTTTTCAAGTGATCAAGATAGCTTGCTATTCACTTGACTGCCTACTATTAAATTCGTTACGAATACAATCTCTCCGTTTTTAAGAACTATTATTGCACATCTGTATATAGTGAAATCATAATTTAATCACTATTCTTATTTAATATCAATATCTTACTATAGAAAAGAAAGATTTACATTCTTTGGAGGAAGTAATGACACTTGTCATTGGAATTCTGAAAATGGACATCTAGATTGATAGAAAGGAAATGGTATGAAGAGCATTAATAAAATATTAGTTCCAATAGATTTTTCAGAGCATTCAGCCAATGCACTACGTTACGCAGTAGAGTTGGCTAATGATTTGGATGCGTCGGTAAGTGTTGTACATGTGGTCTTACCAGAACATGATGTAGTGCTTTTACATCCTTTGACTGCTATTCCTTTTTCAAAATCGAAGATCGAGCTTGTAATTAGTCAGATTCAGAGTTTTGTGACCAAAAGTTTAGGATCACACAAGCAGGATAAAGATAATATCATAGATGTTATTGAATGCTTGATTAGTGGTAATATCGTTGAGGGCATTTTAGAAGAAGCTGAGAAACAGGAAGCAGATTTGATTCTTATGGGGGTAAAAACTCAAAAGGAAAATAAAAAAGAAGAATACGGTGTTTTTTGGCGAAGAGTATTACAAAACGCCAGCACAAACATAATGATTGTACCTGAATATGTAAGTTATCAATCCATCAAGCAAGTTATTTGTGCCACAGAATTTATTGAAGCCGATCCATTTGAACTCTGGCAGGTTACTCAGTTTATGCAACAAATCAGTCCGTTACTAACTTGTGTGCATGTTGACCAACAGTGGTCTGCTGAGAAGATTTCGGATCTAATGGCGGTTGAAAACTTCTACAGAGAACGTGTCCCATCTTTAAAGCTTTCTTTTACACATGTTGATCATTTGGAGTTAACAGAGAAACTTCATCACTTCATGATACAACAAAATGCAGATTTGTTAGTACTTTTCAAGAGTAAACCTCTATTGCTGGAGCAAGTCCTGAAAGCCATAGTGAGGTTAAGAACAGATTTGTATGCAAAGAGTCCTTTGTTAGTAATTATTTAGTTAAATTCTTATCATTTCATGGCACAAAAGCGTAAACCTCTTTCGTTCTGGAAAAGGATTCAAAATTTTATTACTACTACGATCATTGGTGGATTTTTAGTCGTATTGCCTATCACCTTGCTCATTTTACTAATCAACTTTTTGTTCCAATTCATCAGACGGATAC
>JBCBCD010000334.1:0-7215 GCA_038530915.1 Bacteroidota bacterium | reverse complement strand
CTATTGTTTTTCAAGAGATTAGAGAATCCAAGGCTTTAGCCTATTCAACTTATGCAATGAATACCTCTCCATCCAAAAAAGATGAAGCACATTATCTAAAAGCATATGTGGGTACTCAACCCGATAAAGTACAAGACGCCATCATCACTT
Organism: Bacteroidota bacterium; assembly: GCA_038530915.1. GTDB lineage: Bacteria > Bacteroidota > Bacteroidia > Chitinophagales > Saprospiraceae > JANQPA01. The sequence goes on along the minus strand of JBCBCD010000334.1, from coordinate 7,065 downwards.
TTCAGGATATTCTGAATAACATTCCTTTAGCCAAAGAACAAATAGAGCAATCAAGACTTTCGTTGATTAAGAAAATTGAAAGTGAACGTGTCGTACCTAAAAAGCGTTTTTGGCAAGCACAACAGTTAAAGGATAAAGGACTCTTCCATGATATTAGAAAAGACTTATATGACTTGATGATCAATTTTGATATTTCTCAATTGATTGAATTCCATGAAGAACGCATTAAGAATCGCCATTACAACTACATGCTTTTGGGCGATTGGAAAAGTCAAAATCATAAATTCCTGGAAACGATAGGGCCTGTTAAGCAAGTTACTTTGGAAGACATTCTTGGGGAAGATTAATTTATAAATTAATCAAAAGGCTATTATTTGTCATTTAAAGATCATTTTCTGAGCAACATTTCAAGAGCAAGCACATTCATTATAACTAAAGAATTTTGTAATCCCTGAAATCACTCGCTCATGAAACTGAAATCTACATTAATAGTAGTTGTACTGTTGAGTGCTGTCTGCACGCCAAAAGCACAGCATAGTTACTGGCTTTCTTTTATGGAAAACCTTGATCTCGACTTCAATGATCTTCCGTCCTTTGCCCTTTATGTTTCAACTGATGTTGATGCCAACCTAAGCTTAGAAGTACCAAGTACCGGTTTAGTTTTACCCTTTACTGCTCAAGGAGGCACTGTTACTGAATATCGTCTTCCGGATGCTATCTGGTATAGCGAAGGTACAGATCAAATAGATAATAAAGGCATAAAAATCAATGCTGATGTTCCTGTACAAATAACTGCCTTCCATTACAGGGGTTTCTTTTCTGAAAGCACAAATGTCCTGGAAGAGCAAGAGTTGGGTACAGATTACTGGGTAATTGCATCAGACGACCAGGATAATAGAGATCCTTCCTCTTTTGTAATTGTAAGTACAAGCGATAACAATGAAATAGAGATTACACCATCCGTGATCACCAATGGGTTGAGGCCTCCGGGAATTCCTTATACCATTCAGCTTCAGCAAGGTCAAAATTATCAGGTACAAGCACAAGGAGATTTGACCGGTACTCGCATAAGGTCAATAAACGGTAATCGTATAGCTGTGTTTAGTGGTGCTAAGCAAGCTAACATAGGAAATTGTAGTGCCGATAGCCATGTTTATGATCAGTTACTACCTTCAGAAAACTGGGGAACTTCTTATTTCTGCGTCCCTTTTCTCAATCAAGGAGGAGATGTCTTAAAGGTCATTGCCAAAGAAGATAGTACCGCAATTTTTATTGGCTGTAACCCTCTCCCACTTTTAAATGCAGGAGAATCCATCTCCTTCCGTTTAGAAACACCTACCCTCATTAATGCCAATAAAAAGATCGGTATCAGTCAATTTAATGAAGGTGGTGACTGTAACCCCTCTGGCTTAGGAGATCCCAATATGTTACAATTGTCCCCCATAGAATATCAAATATCCAATCAACGTTTTTTTTCAGACGGTCGAATCAACCCCAATTATAATGCCCGCTATTTTACCAAACACTTTGTCAATATCATTACTCCTGCGGACAACGTGCAGAATATATCCGTGGATGGCAATAGCAACCTACCCTTTAGTACTCTTCCGGATGACCCATCTTATGCTTATTTGCAACTGGAAGTTTCAGCAGGCAATCATATCGTAGAAAGTAGTTCTGGTACTTTTCAAGCTTATAGTTATGGTTTTGGTTCTTATGATGCTTATACTCATCAACTATCTTCAGATCAAATTGTACCTAATGACGTAACGGACTGCCTTATCATTGATACAGAGGGCTTGCTCTGCAAAGACTCCCTTTTAAGTTTTTCTTATCAAACCAGTTTCAATCCAGTAGAGTGGCTTTGGGAATTTGAAGAAGGTCAAACTTCTACTGCCGCATTTCCAGTCTATACCTTTTCAGAAGACGGCATAAAAAGGATTCAACTTATACTTACCGATACTCTAGGGAATACAATACAAGATAGCATAGATCTGAACATACTCAATTGCTCTGATGATCCCTGTAACGGAAGGACCCCCGATCTTTCCTTAGCCTTCTCTGGTAGCAACTGTCCTCAATCTACGGTCTCATTCAGTTTAAATAGCGAACAATCATTTACTGCTTTTGAGTGGGATCTGGGAAATGGACAAACCAGTAGTAATCCTACTCCTGCTGCCACTTATGATGCTCCCGGCACTTATGAGATAGAGGTAAGTGTTAGTGATTCACTCAATTGTACCTTTACACAGGTTTTTAGCTTTGAAGTATTTGACTGTGTTTCTTGTGAAGAAGTAGGCGATTTGAGTATTTCTTTCAATACTCCTATCTGTCTGGATTCTACAATCAGTCTATCCGTTCCATTAAATCCAAATGCACAACCTTTGATAGAAGTTAGCTGGTTGGTGAATGGAGAAATTGCTTCTACCAATTTAGTAGCTGAAATTGAATTTCCTCAGGTCGGCAACTATGAGATCCAATTTTTTGCTAAAGATGTTTTTGGTTGTGATTATTTTGGTATCGCTTTTCTTGAAGTTGTAGATTGTACTGCTGAAGGTTGTATAGCTCCAGCGCCATTGGAAATAGATATTGACAATACCCCTTGTCAAGGTCGGACTTCTTCTTTCTCCTTGAACACGCCTGCTAGTTTAGTGTCCTTCAACTGGACGACCAACTTAGGTAGTGAAAGCTTTGGTCCTTCATTTTCTGTTAATCCTGGCAACTCAGAATTTTTGGAAGTTACATTTTCCGGAACCGATGTCAATGGTTGTGATTATTTTGAGCAAGTCGCCTTTGATTTAGGTACTTGTGAAGGTGAAGATTGTGTTGACCTTCCTGCCCTGACCATAGTACCATTCGGAACCTTCGAGCCAGGTAATCAAATAATTTTCACCATCTTAAATGCTGAGGATTTTGAAGACATCACATGGGTGACAAACAATGGAGTGATTCTACGAGCAGATACGCTTATTCTTGATTTGGAGGAAGCATTTACTCTATTCGTTCAAGTTGAAGCTACTGAAATCAGCAGTGGTTGTACCAGAATTGGAACAGCAGAGTATCTGATCACCTTACCTGATCCTTGTGCTACTTTGCCTGATCTAGAAATTATCGGTGAAGAAAATATTGATTGCTTTGGTTCCAAATCTTATCAATTACAAACAGAAGCTGATATACTTTCCATTAATTGGAGGTTGAATGATGATTTTATTGGTATGGATACCTCATTGGAATTAAATGTGAGAGAGGAAGGAACCTATACCTTATCCGTTGAAAGTATAACAGAAGAAGGCTGTTCTATTACTGATAGTCTGGCCATTACTGTGGCTAATTGTAGTTGTATAATTGATTTTCCGAATGCTTTTACACCTAATAATGATAATATCAACGACGTATTTTCACCAGTATATACTGAGGGCTGTCCTTTTCGTACTTTCAATATGAAGGTATTTAGTCGTTGGGGAGAATTAATTTTTGAATCAAATAATATAGAAAATGGGTGGGATGGAACTTACAGAGGGCAAGCACTTCCTTCTGATGTGTATGTTTATCTCATTAATTATGCATTTGAAAACACAAGCCTGGACGAAGTAGCTTCAGGAGACATATTGTTGATTCGATAATTAGTACTTATCTTAACATTAATGAAAAAAGGCTCAATTAGTGTCAATACCATCAGCCCATTAGAGGTAATACATCATCCTTTATTGCAGGAAAAACAAATTCAACTGAGGATTAAAAGAGATGATCTATTGAGCCTGGATGAAGGCAATACCTTTGGTGGCAATAAGTGGCGAAAGATGAAGTACAACCTCATGCATGCCAGAGAAAAGGGTTACGATACTATCTTAACTTTTGGTGGAGCCTATTCCAATCATATTGTAGCTACTGCCAGTGCAGGGAGAATATTTGGTTTTAAAACCATTGGGATAATACGAGGTGAAGAACACTTGCCTTTGAATAGTAGTCTTGCCTATGCTAGGCAGGCTGGAATGAAACTTCATTACATCAGCCGTACTACTTATAAATTGAAAAATACTGCTGCTTTTTTGTCTTCTCTTCAAGATCAATTTGGTGCATTTTATCTTATCCCTGAAGGTGGCACCAATAAATTAGCTTTACAGGGATGTCAGGAATTGGCCTCAGAATTGTTGGCTCAATGTTCTAAAACGCCTGATTTCATCACCGTTTGTTGTGGTACAGGCGGAACTATGGCCGGCTTGGTTAGTGCCTGGCCTGAAGCATCAAAAATTATTGGATTTCCTGCATTGAAGGGCAATTTCATGGCAGATGAAATCATCAAGTGCTTAGACTTACTTGATATGAAAAGCAAATCTAACTGGATCATTAATGGGGATTATCACTTTGGTGGATATGCTAAATTTAAACCCGGCTTGGTCAACTTTATTAATACTTTTTTTGAGACACACAACATTCCTTTAGACCCTATTTATACCGGTAAAATGATGTTTGGTCTTTTTGATCTAATAAAAAAAGGATTTTTCCCAAAAGGAACAGATATTGTATCTATTCATACCGGAGGTCTTCAAGGAATAGCTGGCTTCAACGAAAGACACGGTAATTTAATCCATTATCATTAAAACCAATTCTTTACTTCTAATGAAAAATATAACACTACAATACTTTTTCTTATTGTGTCTCACAATTGGTCTGATCAACTCTTGTCAACAGTTAGAAGAACCTCAAGCTGAGCTTCAATCTTATGATGCCTTTCTCACTGAAATGTATGAAGCAGGCTTTTTCAATGGAAATGTTTTAGTGTTTAAAGATGGAAAAATAGTCCATCAAAAGGCTTATGGAATTGGAAATATAAGTCCAGTTGATTCACTTAAACTCAATAGTCAATTTAGATTAGCTTCGGTTAGTAAGCAATTTACGGCCATGCTGATCATGATCTTGCAAGAAGAAGGAAAACTAGATTTTGAACAAGACTTACGAGATTTCATCCCAGAATTGCCTTATGAAAATGTCACCATACGCCATCTTTTGACCCATACCTCTGGCCTCCCTGATTATGAAGCTATGATGAATAGCCATTGGAAGTCAGAGTTGGAGTACAACAATCCAGCAAGAATGATTTCAGGTAATGAAGATATCCTAACAACTATGGCTGAAATCATTCCTCCTATCGATTTTTCTCCCGGTGAAAGATGGGAATATAGTAATACCGGATATGTATTATTGGCTAGTATAGTAGCAAGGGCTTCTGGCAAACCTTTTGAAGTATTTATGAAAGAAAAAATATTTGATCCTATAGGTATGAATAGGTCTGAAGTATACAAATATAAGGTTGACTATGATGCTGAAATGCCCAACAGGGTATTTGGATATGCTGTTGATCTGGTAGGTGCTGATAGGGTAAATAGGGACGTTCATTACTTGAACTATGCACAAGGTGATGGTGGGATTTATTCCACTTTGGCAGATTTACTTAAATGGGATAGGTATTTGTACGAAAACAAACTAGTCAGTAAAGAAACGCTCGAAGAAGCCTACAATCCGGCTACACTCAATGACGGCTACAAGACCACTTATGGGTTTGGAGTAGGTATAGATGCCTCTCCAAATGGCAATAAAGTTATTTCTCACTCTGGTGGTTGGGTCGGCTTTGGAACCTATTTGCATAGAGAAATAGAAGATGATAATACCATCATTTTCCTAAGCAACAATTCGTCCGCTTATTTTTGGGAAATCATCAACCCACTTATTCAGATATTACACGAGCAGCCCTATGAAATTCCTAAAATGCCCGTAGTGAAGGTAATGGGAAATGCCATTGCAGAAAGGGGAGCAGATGCAGCCATAGCACAATATCATCAGCTAAAAGAAACGGATATAGACAATTATTTTAGTTCTTCCAGGTCATTAAATGGTTTAGGTCGTGAGCTGTTAAGAAAAGACAGGCCACAAGATGCGCTCAAAGTTTTTCAGTTAAGCCAGGAAGAATATCCTGATCTACCTTATGGTTATGATGGGATGGGCGATGCTTATTTGGCTATGAAGGATCCGGCCAATGCATTAATTACGTTTAAGAAAGCCATCGAAATCGATGATTCTTTGGAGTCAATCAAGCGTAAGATTGCAAGCCTCCAACAATGATTTTTTAGAAAGCGAATAATATGTTGTTTGAGCCATTTGCCCTTAAAAAGCAAAGCTTTTTAAGGGCAAATGGCTCAAAGCGAGATACGAGTTGTGAGACGCCCTCTTTGTTTGCAGATTATTAGTTGCCAATTATTTCCATAATTTCCTGCAATTCCTTCATTTTTTCTGGATCATTCATGATTTCCATCATATTTCCTAAATCGTATATTTTATATTCTGATTCAGGATATTGAAAGATAGCACCATCTACTTTTTTCTCGTCTACATCGGCTACCAATTTTCTTACTTCTTTAGTGTTCTTATCCGTATCAACTACTTCCAAAGCAAAGCCTTCTTTCATGATTTGCTCAATTAATTCACCCCCGTTTTCAGCTGTTGCGGCCTGTATCCCCGGGAACAAATCGAATAAAGAAAACTTTAAATCTTTGGCTACCCAAGCTACGACTTTGTTGTTATCATCTTCGCCAAGTACTTTTATACATTTATAGCCATCTATGACTTTTTCATCTTTAGTAACTGTTATTTTTGATTTGTTTTCGCTTGCAGGAGTTGTAGTGTTAATATCTCCATCCATACCTATCATATCAGCACCCATTTTTATAGCTACTTTTTTCCCATCTTTTTCAGCTAGTGTTACCATTTCACCTGTCTCATTATTGGAGATCATTTTCATTCCTCTAGTGGAGCCCTCTTCTATCATTGATAAATGTATCATATCACCTTTTACGGTAATAACCATATTGATATTTTCATTAATTGCCTCTGCTTTAATTTTTATTACACCTTCAAACTTTTGAGCTGTAAGCGGTAAAAGACCAATAGTTAGCAAACAGCAAAGTGTACACATTATAGATTTCATGTTTGTTGAGTTTGTTTTTAAGAATTTTATCATTCAATTGCTACAAGTCTTAATCCTGAGTATAGTGACAATTATGCTCAGGA
>JBCBCD010000333.1:0-7216 GCA_038530915.1 Bacteroidota bacterium | reverse complement strand
TGGAGAAATGGTCTATTGGAGGCTGTAAGTGTAAAATAATCGAAGATCCCAAAAATTGATTATGACCGTTGCAAACTTGAAATACGAAAACCACTTAGACGAACACGAAGCTAAATGGTTTGCCGTTTATACTCGTTATAAGCGCGAAAAAATAGTCAAAGAACAATTAGCCAACAAAGGCATACATTGCTTTTTGCCCTTGCAAAAGGTCAAACGTCAATATACCCGTAAGGTCAAAAACCTGGAGATTCCACTCCTAAGTTGCTACATCTTCACCAAAATTGTTAAAAACGAATACGTCCAGGTACTCGAGACCAATGACGTCGTTCAGTTTGTCAAGTTTTCCAATAACCTTATTTCTATTCCCGAGTGTGAGATCGACTTGATGAAAAGAATTATTGGGGAAAATATTGAAGTGGAAGCAACGCCGATTAGTGGTTTACAAAAAGGAGACCTAGTAGAGATACATGCGGGCCCATTAGCGGGCTTGAGAGGTACATTTGTGCAGGCGCACAATTCGAAAAATTTTGTCATATCCTTACACCAGATGGGGTATGCCCTACATATGCAGATCGATCGCACTAACCTGCGCAAGGTATAGTCGATCATTTTATTTCTTGGATTTTTTGGGCTGGAAGGCAATGCGACCTTTCTGAGGCGAAGCCGTATGTCAGGTTAGAGGGTTAGAGGGTTAGAGGGTTAGAGGGTTAGAGGGAACCGTATTGAGTGAGGAAATGTTTATTGAGTCTAATTATTTTTTTCAACCAATTATACACAACGAAGAGATTGTTTAATTAATTAAAATTTGTGTAGTATGAAAGTGTATAGTTTTGAGACTTTGAATGTGTGGCAGAGAGCTCGAAAATTAACTGTTAAATTGTATAAGATAACAGATTCTTTTCCTAAAAATGAAAACTTCGGATTAATCAATCAAATGAGGAGAGCTACAGTTTCTGTTCAATCTAATTTGGCAGAAGGATCTGCAAGAAGAAGCTTTAAAGACAAAGCTCATTTCACAACAATCGCCTATAGTAGTCTTATGGAATTACTGAATCAATTTATACTGAGCAATGATTTAGGATACTTGGATCAATCCAAATATGAGGAAATCAGATCTGAAATTGATATTATTGCTGGGATGATCAGTAATCTAAGAAAAAGTCAATTGGCTCATTGATTATAAACATTTTAGAAGGTTAGAAGTAATTCACACCTCTAACCTTCTAAACCTCTAACCTTCTAAACTCAACCAATGAAAGGCATAGTACTAGCCGGTGGACTCGGCACTCGACTTTTTCCCATCACGATGGCGGTCAGCAAACAGCTGATGCCCGTTTATGACAAGCCAATGATTTATTATCCATTGTCGATTTTGATGATGGCTAATATTAGAGAGATATTGATCATTTCTACACCACAGGACCTTCCTAAGTTTGAAAACTTGCTCAAAGATGGCAGCCAGTGGGGTTGTTCTTTTTCTTATATTCCACAGCCTTCTCCGGATGGCTTGGCGCAAGCCTTCATTTTGGGTGAAGAATTTATTGGAGATGACAAAGTAGCACTTATTTTAGGAGATAATATTTTCTATGGTGCAGGCTTAAGAAGAACTTTACAAGAAAACAATGATCCGGATGGAGGAGTCATATTTGCTTATCAGGTTTCTGATCCAGAGCGTTATGGTGTGGTTGAGTTTGACGAAGAATTCAATGCACTTTCTATAGAAGAAAAACCAACCAAACCTAAGTCAAAATATGCCGTACCGGGTTTGTATTTTTACGACAATACGGTCGTCGAAGTAGCTAAAAATATAAAACCATCACCCAGAGGAGAATTGGAGATAACTGATGTAAACAAGCATTATCTGGAAGCTAGCAAATTAAAAGTGGGCGTCTTAGAAAGAGGGACAGCTTGGTTGGATACAGGTACTTTAGACTCTTTAATGCAAGCCTCACAGTTTATTCAAGCCATAGAAAATCGACAAGGCTTAAAAATCGGTTGCCCGGAAGAAATTGCATACAGTCAAGGCTTTATCGATGCAGAAAAGCTACAAGAAATAGCTCAGCCACTGATGAAGAGCGGTTATGGAAAATACTTATTAGGACTACTCGAAAAATAAACTCCATGGATCTCCATGGTTAAAATACCATGAAAATACTTATAACAGGCACCGCAGGCTTTATCGGATATCACTTGGTCAACTCCTTGATCAACGAAGGGCATGAAGTAGTAGGCTTAGACAACATCAACAACTACTATGATGTAAGCCTGAAAATAGATCGCTTAGAAAGCTCCGGCATCAACCGCCGCTTTGTAGCCTATAAAGAAATCGTAATCAGCGAGAAATATCCCAACTATCGCTTTATACAGATGCGTTTGGAAGATGGACAAGCCTTAAATGAATTGTTTAGGCAAGAACAATTTGATATGGTGTGTCACTTAGCGGCACAAGCGGGTGTCAGGTACAGCATAAAGAATCCACGTGCTTATGTCAACAGCAACATCATTGGTTTTTCCAACATATTAGAAAGCTGCAGGAATAACCCGGTCAAGCATTTGGTTTATGCTAGTAGTTCAAGTGTGTATGGCTTGAATAAAAATATTCCCTTTTCTACCTCAGATAATGTAGATCACCCGGTTTCCCTTTATGCCGCAACCAAAAAAAGCAATGAATTGATGGCCCATTCTTACAGCCATCTTTACGATATACCCACTACGGGATTACGATTTTTTACCGTATACGGTCCCTGGGGAAGACCTGACATGGCGTACTTCCTTTTCACCAATGCCATCATCCATGATAAACCCATCAAGGTTTTCAATCATGGGAAGATGAGTAGAGATTTCACTTACATTGGAGATATAGTGGACGGCATCAAAGCAGTGATGGCCAATCCACCTCAAAAACAAAATGGATGGAATCCTGAGCAGCCCGATCCTTCTTTTTCGTCAGCACCTTATCGTATTTATAACATAGGCAACAACAAGCCGACCAACTTACTCGATTTCATTACAACGATTGAGGACATTATAGGCAAAGAAGCCCAAAAAGAAATGATGCCTATGCAAGCAGGCGATGTAGAAGCCACCTATGCAGATGTAGAAGGACTAATCAAAGACTTCAACTATCAGCCCAATACTCCCCTACGAGTAGGCCTTGAAGCTACCATCAATTGGTACATTGATTACTACAACATAAAACTCTAAGAGACTCCATGAAACTTCATGGTGAAAAATACAGAACGTGTTAGGCTGGCTTAAAAATAAAAACTCAAATACGGACCTCTCAAGTCTCAAAACCGACATGCATTCCCACCTCATCACGGGAATAGACGACGGTGCCAAGACCATAGAAGAGACATTGGGTTTGTTAAAACAATTCAAAGAGCTAGGCTATCAAAAAGTCATCACCACGCCCCATGTGTATCAGGAATACTACCCCAACACAAGCGACATCATAAAAGAAGGCCACGCAAAGGTCCAAGTTGCTCTACAAGAAAACGAAATAGAACTAGAATTTGAAGCAGCAGCAGAATACTATCTAGACGAACATTTTGAAGAACTCCTAGACTCAGGCGATTTATTAAGCTTTGGTAACAATCACATTCTAATCGAAATGTCTTTTTTTGCCATCAACCCCAAATTAGAAGAATACATTTTCAATCTCAATATAAAAGGCTACAAACCCATTTTAGCCCATCCCGAACGCTACCTTTATTTAGGGAAAAAACGAGAGCAGTTTGAAAGACTAAAAGACTTGGGCTGTTTACTACAATGCAACCTTCTCTCTTTCACCGGTCATTACGGTAAAGAAGTCAAGGATCAAGCCCTCTGGATGTGGAAAAATGATTTTGTAGATTTGTTGGGCAGCGATTGCCACCATCAAGGGCATCTGGATATATTAAAGACAGGCCTTCAAAAAGGGACCTACAATAAAATACTAAGTGAAAATTACATTAATCAAGAAATTTAACGCCTCTATGCAACTCTTACGCCTCCATGGTGAAAAAAAGATCTTCTTTATCTTACTCCTCGGCTATTTAAGCACTTCCTGCGTGCCTTTCAACCAGCTACGAAATTTCCCGGCTGAAGAAACCACCTTTATTACACCTGACACCATTCAAAGAGTAGATCTAACCGTACAGCCAGAGGATTTGTTGAGGATTACGGTGCACGGATTGGGAGATCCAACAAATGGAGACCCAACTGCGCCCTTTAATATTGACCAAAACATGCAAGGTGGAGGAGGAATGATGCTCCAACAACAAGGCAATGGTGGAGGAAGTAACGTGTTGGAATTATTCAATGGTTATTTAGTAGATACAGATGGCAACATTGATTTTCCGATACTAGGTCAAATATTTGTGCAAGACAAGACACTTACCGAAATCAAAAAAGACATTCAAAAACGATTAAAACCTTATCTAAAAACTGATTTGGTCGTAGTTAGTGTCCGTTACCTAAATCTTAAAATCACCATAGCTGGTGAAGTCTTCAGTCCCGGTACCATCCGTCTAAGCAATAAGAGAATCACACTATTAGAAGCTATAGGTCTAGCCGGAGATCTCACCCCCTATGCTAATCGCACAAACATACTTTTAGTCCGAGAAAACACTGATACTCGAGAATACATTCGATTGAATTTACAAGACCCAATGATTTTTCAATCGCCCTACTTTTACCTACAACAAAATGACTATATCTACGTAGAACCTAATCCAGCTAAGGTAGCTACAGTAGAGTCACAATTTAATAGAGTATTACCATATATTTCGACGGGATTGGGGGTACTTTCGTTAATTATTGCACTATCAAGATAAGTAAAACCCAATGAGACTTTATGTGACATCATAGTGAAATAAACCCTTTAAATGGATCATACAAATATACAAGAATCAACTATAGACTTTAAATCCATTATCTACCTTTACCTCCGCAACTGGTATTGGATGGTAATTGGTCTTGGCATAGCCATTTCTCTAGCTTGGCTCCAGCTACGTTATACGACCAATATTTACCGTGTAAGCGGAAGTCTTTTGATACAAAATAGTCGTCAACAAAGTCTTTCGGAAGAGGCATTAGTATCAGAATTGGGTTTTGAAAATTCATCTAATGTATCGGATGAATTACAGATATTGAAGTCAAGTAGGTTGATGGAGCGTGTCGTTGATTCTTTGGGCTTAGACATTGTCTATATCAAAGAAGGAAGAGTTAAAGAAAGTGAGCAATATCAACAATTAGACTTGGAAGTGGTCAATGTCAGCCCTAGAAACTTGGCATATGGAACAGAGATGAACATCAAAATAAGAGACAAAGAAAATTTTGCCATCGTGATAGGAAATGGATCTGATACATTATTAAGAAAATTTGATGTACCATTTAAATTTGGACAATCCACTTGGGTGATTACACAGAAAAACAAAAACTTATCCGATGATGCGGGCTATAAAATACGGATGAATTATCCTAAAATTGTAGCTCGTGGCTATGCAGGTAAACTCAATGTGACACAAGTAGGTCGGTCTAATGTAATCAATTTAAGCATGGAAGATCCAATTCCACAAAAAGCCATAGCCATCATCAATGAACTAATCGAAGTATACAATCAATCGGTTATAGAAGAAAAAAATATTGCAGGAAATCAAACTCTAGCCTTTATTGATGATCGACTCGAATTCATTACTCAGGAATTATACGATGTAGAAAGGAAAGTAGAGAGCTTTCGCACCTCTAAAGACTTAGCATTGGATGCGGAAGCAATAGCAGCCAACAACCTTAGTCAGATAACAGCTACCCAGCAATTAATACAGGAGATCAAACTACAGCTTAGTTTGGTAGAAAATCTAAAAGATTATATAGATAATCCTAAAAATGTTCATGAACCCATACCTCCTCCTACTACTGCATTGAATGTTGCTACCCTCAATGAGTTAATACAAACATATAATGACTATATTTTTGAACGTAGAAAAAGCTTAGAAATAGCAACAGAGAATAATCCTATTTTCCTAAGCAAAGAAGAAAAGTTAGTATATGCAAAAGAAAACATCAATCTTGCCATCCAGACACTGGAAGAAGAACTCAACACAAGGTTAGTTACATTAGAAGACCAAAACAAACCCTTACAATCTAAATTGAAATCCACTCCACGAAATCAAAGAGAGCTAATTCAAATTATGCGAGATCAGCAAATCAAAGAGGAATTGTTTTTATTCTTGCTGCAGAAGCAGTTAGAAACCTCTCTAGGTATAGTGGCACAAACTTCAGATTCACGAATTTTGGAAGAGCCTTACAATCGTGGAAAAACCTATCCCAATACTACTCGAACGTATTTACTAGCTGTATTTTTTGGATTGGCTGTACCGGCAGGGGTTATTTATCTCTTATATTTCTTAGACGATAAAATAAGAACCAGAAAAGATATTGAAAAAATTACTTCTGCACCTTTTATTGGGATGATTGGTCAGTCTAAAAAAGAAAGTCCTATTGTAGTAACCAAAGGAAGTCGTACTTCAATTGCAGAAATGTTCCGACTACTACGTACAAACCTACAATTTAATGCCCAGGATAATCAATCTTCTCAAGTAGTTCTGATTACTTCTAGTGTGGGTGGAGAAGGCAAAACCTATATTTCGATCAATCTCGGTATTAGTTTGGCACTATCTGGAAAAAAGACCTTATTGGTAGGCTTAGATTTACGAAAACCTAAGATAAGTCAATATTTGACACAAACACCTGAGTCCATAGGCATTACCAATTATCTAATTAGTGATATAGCTACTAAAGAAGTCATTCGCACACCCAGTGGTTATGAAAATCTGGATTTTATAGGAAGTGGTCCTGTACCACCCAATCCTTCTGAACTCATCATGCGAGAAGAAAAGATGAAAGTATTCTTCGATGAATTAAAAATTCATTACGATTACATTATCATAGATACTGCTCCTATCGGTCTGGTAACAGATGCGCTATTGCTATCAAGATATGTAGATCAAAGCATAGTAGTAACCCGCTTTGGAAAAACGACTAAACCATTGGTAAGGATGATAGACGATATTTACCGAAACAAAAAATTAAAACGATTATCGGTTCTGTTTAATGGGGTTAAAAAAGGGGGTGGATACGGATATGGATACGGATATGGGTATGGATATGGATATGGATACGGATATGGATATGGATATTATCAGGAAGAAAGAAAAAAGAGAGGTAGTTGGTT
>JBCBCD010000332.1:4005-7224 GCA_038530915.1 Bacteroidota bacterium | reverse complement strand
AAATTCTATAAAAAATTTTCATGATTATCTTAAAAAACAACTCTTCATTTATTCTTTTTATCTTAATTATCTTTTTTCAAGCCCATTCGTGTAATACTTCTCAATCCATATCATCAACCGTAAAGGAAGAGATCCAACCCTTAAAACTTAGTGGTGGTTCAAGTGGAATGGCAAAATTGGGCGACGACTCTTATTTAGTAGTTTACGACATAAAAAATTTTAAAGAAGGAGTTCGATTAGCAAGGGTTAAAATTACCGAAGAAGCCATTCAGGTTGCTCCAATAACCATTTCTGGATGGGGTGAAGAAGGAATATCCAGTGACCTGGAAAGTATTTGTAAAATAACCGGAAAAACAGATGAATACCTTATGGCAGAATCCGGCAATTGGAAAGGTGATCTTGGTCGAATTTTTCATATCCAAGTAGATACAGCAAACCTTTCCGCCAATATTTTGGGGATTACTAAATTGCCTTTTAACGGTATTAATAATCCAGAGTCAGTAGGCGACCAGTATGAAGGTATATCTACTCTTCCTTATGATGAAAATAATAGAATTTTGATCTTAGCTGAGCGCGGTGGATCGAAAGTCAACCCTGGAGGAATTCTTAGATGGGGGATTTATAATTTAGCCACACATCAACTAAACTTAAGTGAATCAGGTATGAAGGGAATAGAAATAAATGCACCAGGCAATTGGACCGATGAAAAGAGAAAAAGGGATGTTACAGACCTTCATATTGACTCAAAAGGAGGGATCTGGGCAACTGCATCAGAGGATATGAGTGATATGGGGCCTTTTTACTCTGTAATTTACAAAATCGGACAAGTAGATGCTTCCAATAAAGAACGACCATTTAATATCTACAGTAATTTCCCCAAATGGGAGGCCATATTAGGATTTAAAGTTGAAGCACTCTCTGGTCCAAGCAAGGGTATCGACTGTACGCATTCATTTGGAACAGAAGATGAAATTTACGGTGGAGTTTGGAGAGCGATCTCTATAGAATAGAGCTAGTTAGCAAGTGAATCAAGGCTAATCTTCACTTCACATCTCATGGATATGTCCATTTTGATAAGCCGGTAAGCTGATATTTGCAGTGCCAAAAATTAAGAAATATGAATACTAAAAAATCAAGAAGAGCATTTATTAAATATGGGATGAAAGCAGGATTGACGCTCCCACTATTATTCACAGGCTTAAACAGTTGTGATTTTGAAAATGATGAGCAAAAGGAAGACTCAATATCAAAAACTACAAATAAAGCCTTAAAAATTCTAATTCTTGGTGGAACGAGTTTCTTAGGCCCACATCAAATAGCTTATGCGATGGAAAGAGGTCATTCTATCTCTACTTTTACGAGAGGAAAGACCAAGCCTACCATTTATCAAGATCTATTTGATAAGGTCGAAATGCTAATTGGTGATCGAAAAGATAACTTAACCGCTCTGGAAAATCGCAAATGGGATGCAGTAATCGATAACTCCGGGCGTGATGTCGAATGGACTAAAAAATCGGCCGAACTGTTAAAAGAAAACTGTGATTTATATCTTTATACTTCATCGACAGGAGTTTATTATCCTTATCTAAGTAGTGATTATAAAGAGGATGCAAAAGTGCTGCTAAAAGAACCAGAAGAAATAACGGATGAAGATGAGAAAATAGAATATTGGTATGGAGTGATGAAAGCTAATTCTGAATTGGAAACTATCAAGCATTTTGGCAAAGATAGATCCATTATTGTAAGGCCAACCTATATGATTGGGCCGGCAGATAAATCAAACAGGTTCATACATTGGCCGATAAGATTGAGTAAAGGAGGAGAAGTGCTTGTCCCGGGAAAAAAAGAGGATATGGTACAGTATATCGATGTGAGAGATGTAGCAGAATGGATGATTCGTTTAATAGAGGATAAAAAAGTAGGAACCTATAATGCCGTTGGACCGAAAGAAGAGCAAAACATGTATTCCTTTGTAGAAGAAGCTCAAAAGGCATTTCAAGTAGAGTCATCATTTGTGAAAATTGATGATTATGATTTTTTAAAAGAGAAGGAGATTCATTATATCGTTCCCTGGATCATGCCTACAGATAAGAATAAGGGATCTGCGAAAATAAATAATGACAAAGCCATAGCTAATGGACTTTCATTTACTCCTTTGAAAAAATCGGTAACAGATACCTATAATTGGTGGATGTCTGATGCTGTGTCTCAAGAGCAAAGAGATAAAGTTGAATTAAATCCAAAATCTGTTTTGGTTAGAGAACGTTCTATTCTTGAAGAATGGAAAGTACTGTAGCCAGCAAATCTGTAGTTTGTTAATTCATAGCCTTGGAATGATACACCTGGTATACCTAGAAGAGAAGTTGCTGATGCTAATAATAATCTAGTTTTGGTTGAGACTGAAGGTTTCAACTTGATAGACCCAAAAACAGAAGATTTTCTCTGGAAAAAAAGCTACAAAATTGATTTCTTAGATGAAGTTATACCTTTAAATGATCAATACATTGCGGTGGGTAAAGATGAAAAAGATGGTGGAATTTCTTTGGTGGATGTCAGTGGAAAAAAAGTATGGGATGCTAAAGTAAAAGGCTATCCTTATTTTGTTACTCCCACTTCAAAAGGTGTTTTATACATTTCAACCGAACGAGCAAATGTGTTAGATCTAAAAAACTGGAAAAGACCTCTGGAAAAAAGATGTCAAATTCAAATCTATTCCAGCGGTCACTTACGACGAGCAAGAAGATAAAGTCATCATCTTTGAGAATAAAAAAGCCTACAAATTTAGTTTGAAGGATAGTGGAATTGAAATTTTTGCGGAAGATGTGGAGTTGGAAGGAGTCAATAAGAAGACCCCACTCACGGCAGAATATCTTTCAGGAGGTTATTTCATCAACACACCACAACATGCTTCTTTATTGACAAAAGATGGAAAGTTAGTTTATACCGAATACTTTCCACCGGTAACTACATTGGGTGGTTTGAAAGAATTGGCAGAATTGACAGCAGCGGTAGGCTGGGGAGTGGATCTGGATATTGATGGCAACTTAGACAACATCAATCAGCTGAAAGCTCTTGCCAATGGTTCTACTACAAGTGCTGGAGATCAAAATGATGCCACATACGGTGGGTCTGATTTAGTGGTTGGCTTGTATTCAGGTTATGGTAGCGAAGATATGTTTCCGGTATTTGAAATTACTAAAGACAGGATTTCCAACTCAA
>JBCBCD010000332.1:0-3995 GCA_038530915.1 Bacteroidota bacterium | reverse complement strand
TTTTGACGACTAAAGTCAGTGAAGATATGGGTACGCCGGGTAATTACATCTACCAATTGAACAAAAACAGCGGAAAAGTTGAATCCAAGATTCAATTAATTGATAAAACGCCGAATTACGTAGTGGATGAAATCGATGACCGCCTATTTATTAATGAAAAGAATTACCTTATTACTTGCTATCAGTACTAAGTATACTTTAGGGTGCCTTTAGTGCTATTTATATAAAACCGAGTTTAGAAAAACAATAAGTCCGGTCTTTCTAAAGAGCTCTGCTTTTTAGGGAAGACCGGACTTACACACATCTAGATGCAAGAAATAGAAAAATTAGATTCCAAGCTTAAAGTGTAGAGATGCTTAATTTGGATTTCTAAATGGTGTAAATTTTCTTCTTGTAAGGAACTATAATTGCTCTTAAAGAATTAGATAAGTGTAAATGGACCAACCAATCATGTCTGTTTCACCAAAGAAATTCAAATTAATGCTGATAGATATACAAGAATAGGTAGCCGTCTATACCTGCATCTGCTGATACAAGTGGATA
Organism: Bacteroidota bacterium; assembly: GCA_038530915.1. GTDB lineage: Bacteria > Bacteroidota > Bacteroidia > Chitinophagales > Saprospiraceae > JANQPA01. The sequence continues at coordinate 3,452 of JBCBCD010000332.1, read as the reverse complement.
TGATAGACTTTTAGGCTATTTGCAACCAGAAAAAAAATCAATAATGGAACAATCAGAGGCAAAGCAGAATCCAGCGTTTTTAGAATATGTATATAAATTAAATGAAGGTACTGAATTCACAGAGGCTCTTAACCTAAGTTTGAAAGCTATCGAAGACATTGATATTGCCCAATTGAAGAGAATTGGCTTAAAAGTTTACGAAAGAAATAAATGGACAACTCATAAAATATTACAACATCTCATTGACTGGGAAAGAATTTGGTGTTTTAGAGCTATAATTTTTGCTCGTGGAGAAGGAACCATCCCCGAAGCACATGACCAAGAAATAATGGGTAGAAATTCCAATGCAGACGAACTTTCAATTGAGCAGTTGATAAATGAACTTCGAATGGTACGCCAATCAACAATCATGATGTTTGAGTCCTTTAATCAAAAAATACTTGAAACCAACTGTAAATTTTTTGAATACGAAATGCCTCTTTTTTCAATTGGGCTTACCATTACAGCCCATCAAATACATCATTTTAACATCATAAAAGAGAGGTATATTCCTTTGGACAAATAAATGGTGAATTGACTTTAAAGTTTAACTTTCAACAGCTTGATATATTATTGAATAAGACTAAAGGTAATGAAATGACTGCTTTAATTGCCAAGGAAGTTACCTTTAGGTTTTGTACAACAAAGACTAAAATGTCCGTGCTTCCCAAAAGGTCGGCACGGCTTTTAGCCCAATCGGTTGGCGCAATATGAAAATGACAATAATGAACATTAGGACAATAATACTTGCTATTATTCTCGCAACAACAAGTTGCACTTCACAGACTTCTGTACACTATGCAGACAGTTTAGAGGACTGCTTGTCCGATGAAGACATTTCGTTGCTAAATGAAGCTTGTCAGACTTTTGAGACACAGTTGACCAATAAGTACAGCGGACAAGAGCTTGGACAAGCATACAAAGCTTTTCTTCAAGACATTCAGACAATGAACATACCACCAAACTTTTTCGCCACTACAGACAGCAAGAAGTTATTGGGGAGAATTAAGAACTCAAAAACCTTTGACAAAATCTGGACAAAACTTTCTTCAGTTAAGAATTAATAAGTGAAAGAGCTTGCTAAATATCTAAGTGAATATAAAATCCAACCAGAAGATTTAGCGGCATAAAACAAATAAGGTGGCACCTAATACAAGCTACCTGATTATGTCCACTTTACTAATATATTCTACAGTTACTTGGTCCAAATGTTGATCACTTATTCTTGGAGCTTTCTACCATTGCAAATGGGATTTACTGCTTGCACATACTCTTAGTTATGGGGCGGTAAATTTGTTGAAGCAGTAAGCTTTTTTATTCAACAAACACCTCAAAGAAGTATGAAATTAGTACACTTTTAAGATTCATTCAAAACAAATCTTTATTATAGGGATGATAACTTGCTGTTATTCATAATACTAAACTATTTCGGTGAAATCGTAACTACACACATCCACAGATAAAGAATATTTTTAATAGCAGATTAACATATAACGAACCTGATAGCATGGGTTAGTTCTTAATAATTAAAACTATCAAGAACTGCCTCTTCTTTTCTGAAACTTTTGACTGTAAGAGCATTTTGAGATTTCAACAACTTATTAACTATATACAAACCACAGAACATGAAAAGAATAGTACTGATGTCAATTCTAATAAGTACTTTTTTGAGTACTTCTTGTACGCGAAAAATAATAATAGAAACGGAGGATGAATATCGAGTGATGAAAACAGGTGATCTTATGCAGATGAATGCTGAAGAATATCTAATCTCGAATAATACTTGGAATTTAGAAACTACCGATCATTATAAGTTTTATTTTGATCTTTCGATTTCAGAAGAATTGAGAAATGAAACCATTGAAGCACAAGAAAAAAATTACAGTGAGATAGCTGGTTTAATGGGATTAGAAGAAAATACAAGCTCCAAAATTCTTTTTTACTTATTCAAAGATCGGGCGCAAAAGAAATTACTTACGTTAGTAGACTCTGATGCTCATGCAATAAGCACCTTCCCCGCAGTCTATTATTTGCCAATCAATTCTACGGGAGGTCAAGAGGTAGGCCATGTAATTACCCAGAAGAATTGGGGATTTATTCCTAAAACAAGTAATTATTCTCTAATTATAGATGAGGGCTTCAATTTTTATGTAGATGATGAAAGGTTTTATCATGGCGAGCTTGATAACAATGCCATTGAAGTTTTGCAAGAAAACCCACAACTAACCGTTGAAAGCTTAGTAATGGCTAATAATGGCAGAAAAATACAAGGAGTAAGTAGTGGTTCTCATGCAAGAGGAGTGAGTATGGTCGCAGGTAGTTTTGTGAAGTATCTAATAGATGAATACGGAGTTAAAAAGTTTGAGTCCTTATGGAAAATGGCCGTTAAGAATCAATATGCTGACTATGAAATATTTGAGAAAGTATACAATATCGATTTGACTGAGATGAGTCAAAAATTTGAAAATAAAATGAAAGGAACGGTCAAATAATAATATAGCTGTATGTGATCCTACAGCCTTCGTGGAAATTGTAGCCAATACGCTCAAGGATGAAGGATTGCCCGGTTCTTATATTAGAACAGAACGATTCGGTTAGTTGTAGGCGAAGCTATAACTTCTGACCTTTGGTCTTTTATTACCGATGTTATAACTTGTAAACAAGATGAATCATCTCATGTCGAAGCTCTAAAGTCTAAGATTGTTTTTACTTAAACCTTCGACATGAGATCTTTAATAATGTTCAAAAAATCAAGAAGTGAAAGTAACACCTGAACACAATGCAAGAATTGCAAAAATGACCTTTGCATCTGTTTATCCTCATTATGTAACTAAAGTCGAAGGGAAAGGTAGAACCAAAGATGAACTTCACCAGGTAATAAAATGGTTAACCGGATTTGATGAAGAAAAATTGCAAGAACTTATTGAAGAGAAGGTAACTTTTGAAACCTTCTTTCAAAGGGCAGAATTACACCCTAATGCACACTTAATCAAAGGCGTAATCTGCGGTTATCGAATTGAGGAAATCGACAATACATTAACCCGACAAGCAAGATACATGGATAAATTAATTGATGAGTTAGCGAAAGGGCGCAAGATGGAGAAAATTTTACGTGTACCTAAATAGGGGTGTTCAGCTTTTCGGAATGTACTGGATGAATATAGAATTGCCAGTAAACTCATTGCGGCTGTAAGTGATGCCCATACTTACGTTATGAATCCATACTATACGAATATTTTAGAAGAAGAAGCTTTATTCCCAATTATCCCAATAATAAATAACAATCAGCTTACAATTGACGGTGAAAGGGTGAAATCCATTAATGGACAATCAGGAGAAGCAATATTGAAACAATTGCAATCTTTTGCTAATAGTGATGGCAATACCCTTCCTTATAAAAATGCCTTTATTGA
>JBCBCD010000331.1:0-7231 GCA_038530915.1 Bacteroidota bacterium | reverse complement strand
TATAAGATTAATAGGCGGGGACGAATAATACCAAGTAGAGTAAAAACATCAGAAGTATCCTCAAATGCATTTTTGATGATCTTGGAAGATACATTGATCAATTCTCTTTGAATGAATTTTTGAGAAATAATTCTGGCGTGGTATTCGATATTGGCTGCAGAAGCCACTTTATTGGTCAACTCTACCAGATAATAGGGACCTCCTACTGCTTCTAAATCTCCGGATTTCTTCAACTCTTCGGTCACTGTCAGCATGTCAATAGGGTGGGAACGCTCAAAAAGCCTCAGCATGGCTTTATAGATCAATTGATGTGCATCTAGATAGAAACTATTGGAGCGAAGAATATCCATCACCACGATTAAAGCATCCTTTTCAAGCATGATGGCACCCAAAACAGCTTCCTCTAAGTTTCTTGCTTGAGGAGGTACTTTTCCAAAAACGAAATCTGATAATCCTTCATTTCTTTTCTTTGGATTTTGAGCTTTAAAGGATGGGAGCTTCTTCGTGTTGATTCTATCTTCAGCCATATTTCTTATTTTCTTTACATCCTTACAAATCTAAACTAAAATCGATAAAGATGATAGTGTAGGTAGTTATCCACATGTGTTGAAAAGTGCTACAAAAAATGTGAATAACTCCATCTTTTGTAAACTTTTTGTTAAATAAACGATGGGCGGTTGTTAAATGTTAAGTCATTGTTATGTCAATATATGGAATGGAAGGGTAAGCGGACACTGTAAAGCTCAGACTTTGAGAATCTAACAACTTTTTTTAAAAGTAATTGGCAGGACGGGAAGAGTGAGCTTAATACTGTGGAAAAAAAATAAAAAAAAGTGTGTACGGCTTACGCACACACCAGTATAAGGGGAAATTTTCTATTTAATTCTAGCTAATTTTATATTTGCTTTTTCGACTTCTTTTACTTGTGATTCTATTTGTTGAGTAGCATTAGCTTGGTCCATCACATTTTTCTCTATGTCGCTTTTTGCTTTTTGAATTTTTCTTTCAGAAATCTCTATGATTTTGTGGTATTTGCTATTCTTACGTTTTAGTGATTTAAGCTTGGTTTGAAGTTTATTCAGTTCCTTCTCCTCAGCTTTGATTTCTTGTCTTTGTACTTCTCTTTGTACCTCTAGTTTGTATTCCTTTAACATATCTGATGCTGCACTGTAGAAAGATGGAAACTCTTCAGAAGAAAGGTATTTGCCACCCAAATCTACCCACATGATCATTTTTGAAGAAGTACCACGATCTTCTGTACGTGAATACATATCCATTGTATTTCCGGTAGTAATCAAAGGCAAGGTTACATCATCAGCTATATAATCGTCTGCTTTCTTTACCTTCTTAATGCTTATGCCATAATTGGATTTCAAGTAGTTGGTCCATACTTTTTTAGCCAACTTAGCGTTAACACCTTCCAAGTTTATACTTAAAGCATTATTCGTACCCAAGTTCATGTATTCTGCAGCTTCTGTAATCGCGAATGTAGACTTAAGACTTAAATTTTCTTCCTTAAGATTGATCATTGGTGTTTCAGCCTTCACAGGTTGCTTGGCTTCTACTTTGGACTTATTGAATACCTGAGCTCCTTTTACGACCCACTCTTGCTTTTCTTCTTGAGCTTGAGCAGTCAAAATTGCGAAAGACAAAATGAATAAGAGGAATATTTTTTTCATAATAGGTGTAGATTTTAAATTCACTATTAAGACGTGATACGAATATTAAGTCACACATCTTAGTATCAATTTCTGAGAATTAACACTTTTTTCAAAGAAAGAGGTAGATAATTTTGACGAAAGAGGGTAAATATTGGTTGAAAGGGTAGAAGTGGTTACCAGAATTAGAGTATGTTTAAAATTTATCGTGCACTGAAGATCAATACTTTGTGGTTCTAGCCAAATATTTTCGAAGGCGTTTAGCGAGCTAAGTAACTGAGTAATCTTAATTTAGATAATTGAGTTTGATTTTTGCTCATAACTGATTTCTTCTGTGTAGGGTTTAGGGTGTAGTGTGTAGAGGTACTCTGTATACGACACTAAACTTTGACTCCGGTATTAATCATTACTATCAAAAGATTAAGTTGCTTCCAAAATAAAAGAGAATGTTATAAATAGCAGACTGATCATGAATAAAAAAGATTATGCTTTATATGCTATTTTTATTGGAATGCTCGTTTTGAGTCTTCTTTGGCCTAGTAGTATAAGAGTTGATGTAAAAGAAGATTATATTGAGATAATAAAGCTCATAAGAGACAATCCAGATTATTTTCAAAACAATTCTATACGCCCTTGTTTATTCTTTAGAGGATCACTAAATAACAATAAGTATTATAATGATTTTGAACACAAAGATCAGTTAGTTGATTTATTGGAGAAGCATGGCATAGATAAGCTCTATGTAAGCTCGAAAAATGAAATCTGGCTCCTACTAAAGGAAAATCGATCTTTTATGGTCATGAAAAATGAAAAGTTGTTGGGTTTTGTTGAAGAAGAAAATTTGGATAGCCTCAAAATCAATAATTATGAGCACACGCCATTAAAAAAAATTCAAGGAAAATGGTATTCGACAAAAATTCGGTATTCATTGGTCGATTAGAGATTTGTAAATGCTAAAAGATCTCTTGTTCTTTGTCGATTTCATATCATTCGTTCCAAAAAAAATAATAGCTTTAGTACCTGTCTCGAGTTGTGTGTTTTGTATTGTGTATTTGCCGAAGGTAAATGTCTGGCACTTAAAAACAAACAAATTCACACAACACAGAACACACAACACAAAACCAATTATGTCTATACTCAAATTAGAACAGGTTACCAAAACTTACGGTGATTATACAGCTGTTGATAAAGTGAGTTTTGCAGTGAATCAGGGAGGTATATTTGGCCTGTTGGGGCCCAATGGTGCCGGAAAGACCTCACTCATTAGAATGATTACTACCATTACGAATGCTGATCAAGGTAAGATCTACTTTAATGGAAACTTACTTAATGCCGATCATCCCAAACAAATAGGATATATGCCTGAAGAGAGAGGCTTATACCGCAGAATGAAAGTTGGAGAACATTTGATGTATTTGGCACGTTTAAAGGGACTTTCAAAAAATGATGCCAAAGCTAACATCCGCGAGTGGATGGAAAAGTTTGATATCAAGGATTGGTGGTACAAAAAGGTGAATGAGCTGTCAAAAGGAATGCAGCAAAAAATTCAATTTATTACTACGGTCATTCACAAACCCAACTTGTTGATTTTGGATGAACCCTTCTCCGGACTCGATCCCTTAAACACCAATCTCATCAAATCAGAAATACGAAACCTAAAAGAAGCTGGGACCACCATCATTTTTTCTACCCATAGAATGGAACAGGTAGAGATGATTTGTGAATACATTGTACTGATCAATGAAGGAAAAAATGTATTAGAAGGAAGAGTTGACGATATCAAAGACAATCATAAAGAAAACCTGTTTCGACTGGAATTCAAAGGAGAGCTACCACAGGTACTGGCACAAAACTTTAGCATTGTAGAAGCAGGTGATCAATATATTGTTGTAAAAGCATTGCCTGGTGCCAGTTCTAATGATTTGTTGCAATCTTTTCTTTCAAAAAATGTACAAGTGAGTTCTTTTCAAGAGATCTTACCGAGTTTGAATGAAATATTTATAAGGCAGATTGAAGGAGGTTTAAATGTTTAAGAATATGGAAAAATTACTACTTATCATAAAAAGGGAATATTTGACCCGAGTGACTCGACGCTCATTTATTCTGGCTACCCTTATTACTCCACTGGCTTTTGCCATCTTCTTTGTAGTGGTTGGTTTTATTTTTAGTTACGAAAGTGATGATGTGTCAAAGATTGCTGTCATAGAAAACGGAGGTATTCTTGGTACGGACCGTATCATTGAGGATGAGAAGAATCTTCTTTTTGAGATAAAGGACTGGACATTAGAGCAAGCACGAGAGAAGGCATCTGATGAAGGCTTTCAGGCAGTAATACTGATTCCTGCTTTGGAGGATATTTTAGATAAAAGACATACCGTTTTTTATTACTCAGATAAGACCCTTTCCTTGGAAAGACAATTACTATTGGAAGGCAAGATGAAGAACTTGCTAAGAGAATACAAAATAGAACAATTGCAAATTGATCGCAGTCAATTGGCTGCTCTGGAAACCAATATCAATCTTGAACCCGAACCTTTGGAAAAAACAGATGTAGATGCTAGTCAACTTACAGGTATCATCGCTTCTGCTATTGGAGGCATTATGGGGTTCATTATGTATTTGGCGATCTTTATATATGGGATGATGATTATGCGATCTGTAATGGAAGAAAAAACCAACCGTATTGTTGAAGTCATGGTGTCTTCTGTAAAACCTTTTCAGCTGATGTTAGGGAAAATCATTGGCGTGGGAGCGGTCGGTTTAACTCAATTGGTGGTGTGGGCAATTATGATCCCGAGTATCATCTTTGCAGTTGGGCTCGTTTTTGGTTTTAATAGTCAAGTGCCTGATATGCCTAATGCAGGTGAGGTGGATATAGAAAGCACTCAGAATATGATTGCCAATGCTTATGATGAAATTTTCAGCCTTAATTGGTTGCTGATTTTACCGTTGTTTGCCTTTTACTTTTTAGGGGGTTATTTCTTGTATTCTTCTTTGTTTGCTGCTGTAGGATCAGCTATGGGTGATGATCTGGGTGAAGGACAAACCTTGACCATTCCTATTACTATTCCGGTGGTTTTAGCTATTTACATCATGTTGAAAGCCATTGAAGATCCAAATTCCAGTTTAGCAGTGTGGTCTTCTATTTTTCCATTATTTTCACCAATAGTCATGCCTGCCCGCTTGGCCTTTGAACCTCCTTTATGGGAAATACTCCTGTCGGTAGTTGTTTTAGCGGCTAGTTCTGTCTTTTTTGTGTGGTTATCCGGTAGAATTTATAGAGTAGGTATATTGTTGTATGGCAAGAAGAGTGGGTTCAAAGAATTGATCAAGTGGATCTTTTCTAAGGGATAAAAAATTAGGCCATTGGTTTGGTCGTCAATGGCCATTCTGGTAATGTTTAAACGTTTTCTCGTGGCATGCTTCCGTTGTTTAACGAGAAGCCCTAAATTTTGCCTCTCAAAGCTAAAATAAAGTTCCTTCCCGGGGCACTGACTCCGGATGAAAAAGTCCGGTAGTGAAAGTCAGATATATTTTCTACTGATAAATTTATGGAAAATATTTGATTGATATGTAATTTGCTATAAATATTTAAAGTTTGCCAAGCATAAACGCCTCTAAATTCTTCAATTCCATTCTTATTAACGACCACTCCTAAATCAATATTGTCCGAAGTACCTTCTCTATCTAAAATCCATTGATTATTGTTATCGTCAAAGCTGACCTGAGCAACTGAATATTCTGCTACAGGTTTGGCTGCATTGAAATTGAAAGTAGCTTCCAGTTCCAGGCGTTTATTTTTCCAGCCCACACCTACACGACCATAAAGTGGTGGAATGTGATCGAGAGGTAATCTGAGTTCTTCCATTTGTTGAGTAGCAGGATTTAAAGCTTCAAAATTTCTGCTTCCTTCTGTATAGCTTAGATTAGAGAAGAAACTCCAACTTTTATCCAATGAATAATTGACAGCGGCACTAAAGCCATACAATCTTGCCTGATCTACATTGATATTGGCTTGTACAAACAAAGAATCTCCTCTGGAAATGAAAAAGGTACTGCCATCTGGTAGTTGGAAATTCGAACGAATGATGGCATCATTCAACCAGGTCCTAAAGACAGTAACTTGTGCCTCCAGCTTGTTTTTTTGGAATTGCAAACTCACTTCAGTTGTAACCGAACGTTCAGGCTGCAAATCGGGATTAGGCATGGTTACAAAACCATTATTCTCTCGTATTCTACCAAAATCATCAATATTGGGGGATCTAAAAGCAGATGCTGCTAGTGCTTTTATCTTGAAATACTTGGATATTTTTTGTTGTAAACTTACCGCCCAAGTCAGTGCATTATTGCTGGCACTAATTCCGTCTAAATAGGTATCGGGCCATTCAATAGGATCTTGTGAACTATACTTTGAAAATACTCGATTGGTACTCCATCTCAAACCAGCTGTAAATTCGAAGGACTTCTGATCAGGTGCCCAATGGTAATTGGCAAAAACACCAGCATTTTGTAGCCAATTATCTTCACTAGCATAGCGTGATAATGCATTTGAGCTAATCTGATTGGTTTGGATATTTAACAGAGAAGCTGTAGCTCTTACATCATTGTGGTTCAGTTCAAATCCGTAAGAGAGTTTGTGTGTTTTTTGCTCATTCAGGTATTTATCAAAATCTCCGGTGAGGGTATAAACTGATACATCTACTAACGATTGTTCTCTTTCTGGTGAGTTTAACCTTCGATCAAATCGATCTTCATCTATGCGTTGAAAAGAAGCAATTAGGATGGCCTTGTCGTAGAGTTTAGAACTTTCAAAAAAGCGCGCTTTCAAGGAAGTCATAAACCTGTTTTGTGGACCATAATTCCATTCAGCAAAGCGCAATTGTCCATTCCTTCTTTCAATCAATCGATCATAGCGTGGGATATCACTTGAACTTGATAACTGCACATTTAATGTTAAGTCAGTTGCTTCATTAGGACGATAACTCACTTTTTGCATTAAGTCAAATTGCTCGTATCCACTGCCTACTTGTACATTGACATCTTCATTATTGATCACTTGATCTCTTCCATCCTGAGCGTTTACATATTGTCTTCTTTTTCCAAAATCAGGAAATTCATCCAGACGATTATTCCCGGCTCTAAGATCTCCAAAGTCACTGTATGAGATACTCGTTAAGCTGGCCCATTTTTTATTGCCAAATGAAAAATCCACATGACCATTAACTTCCTGATTGGCTGAAGCATAACGAGTAGAAACGTTCAGGTCAAATGTTTTGTCTTTAAGGGTAGAAAACGGATCTCGAGTTTGATAATGCACCACACCACCCAAAGCATCACTACCATAAAGCAAAGAACCCGGACCAAAAATGACATCCACTTGCTTCAATATACTCGGATCAAGAGTAATGGCATTCTGTAGATGACCATTGCGGTAAATGGCATTGTTCATGCGTACACCATCCACAACTAACAAGACACGGTTGGCTTCGAATCCTCTCAGGTTAGGACTTCCACCTCCTTGTTGGCTTTTTTGGACAAAAACCATCCCCTTGTCTTCGAGTACAGCAGCTGCT
>JBCBCD010000330.1:0-7282 GCA_038530915.1 Bacteroidota bacterium | reverse complement strand
GAAGCCTTGGCGTCGGATGCGCAAAATTTTGGGTCCGCCCATCCTACTGTAGCGATAAGGCAATCGAATTTGGCGCTGGTCTATCAGGATTTGGGTCGCTATGCAGAAGCGGCTGGTTTGTTGGAGGAAGCCTTGGCGTCGGATGCGCAAAATTTTGGGTCCGCCCATCCTACTGTAGCGATAAGGCAATCGAATTTGGCACTGGTCTATAAGGATTTGAGTCGCTATGCAGAAGCCATTCCTTTGCTTTTTTCTGCCTTGCAGCTCTTCACGGATGTTTTAGGTGAAAATCATCCCAATGTGGATACTGTAGGAGGAAATCTTATGCAGACTATTGAACAAGGCGCAGCAGCAGGAGATGCTTATTGTATGGAGTTGAAGAAGAAAATGGAGGATTAGTTGTTGGTTGTTGGTTTTTTGTTGTTGGTAGAAGGTAGGGTGGAATTTATTCCACTACAAAAACAAATATTATTCGTTATTATAACTTATTATGTGAGATAGCCCTTCCTTACGGTCGTATTTTACTCAATTAATTCAAGTTGCGAGATAATGTTTTTCTCCCTTTTTTCGCCTCGTCCTACTTGTCAGTTGTACTTACTTAATACAGAGTGAAAGTGGAAAAAGAGAAAATACCTGTTTACCCTTTAGGGATAGAGCGCAAACAGGTATTTTCGATTACCAATATAGATATATCGCAAATCAGATTAATCAAACTTAAGAAGCATTGTGTTATTCTCAATGGTATGAGAACTTATTTAGGAATAAAGGCTTGTTGAACCTTTACTTCGGATTTTACTTATCTCCTTCCGCTAGGATAAGAGTATGTTTAAATTTCTAGCTTCTGAAAACCAATATTTTATGAACCTAGCTTCATATTTACTCAGTTGCTTAGCTCGCTAAACGCCTTCGAAAATATTTTGCTAGAACCACAAAGCATTGGTCTTCAGTGCACGATAAATTTTAAACATACTCTTAATCCCGACCAACCCAACAACTAAAAACCAACAACCAACAACTATTTAGAGAAGTATCTAAAATCATGCTGATCCTCAATCTGCTGTAACACCTCATAAATCAACTTAATCACATTTTCTACATCATCCTTATGCGCCATTTCCACTGTCGTGTGCATGTAGCGTAGTGGCAATGAGATCAAAGCAGAAGGAACACCGCCATTAGAATAGGCAAAAGCATCCGTATCTGTACCCGTGCGACGAGAAGACGCTTCTCGTTGGATGGGGATTTCTTTTTCTTCAGCCGTGTCTATGATGAGGTTGAGGAGTTTGTTGTGGACAGCGGGGGCGTAGGTGACAGAAGGACCTTTGCCGCCTTTGATGTCGCCGTGCTTTTTAGAACTGATGAGAGGCGTATGCGTATCATGCGTTACGTCGGTGACGATGGCTACATGCGGCTTGATGCGTTGCGTGATCATTTCAGCACCGCGTAAGCCTACTTCCTCTTGTACCGAGTTGACGATGTATAGAGAGAAAGGCAGATCAATTTCGTTTTCTTTAATGAGTCGAGCTACTTCTGCTATGCAAAAACCACCGATGCGGTTGTCTAGTGCACGTCCGACGTAATAACGATCATTGAGGACCATCATTTCGTCTTCGTAGGTGACTACGCAGCCTACGTGTATGCCCATGTTGAGTACTTCTTCCTTGTCTTTGGCGCCTACATCCAGGAAGATGTTATCTACCTTGGGTGTCAGCTTGGCATCTTCACCGTGACGGGTGTGGATGGCCGGCCAACCGAATATCCCTTTGACAAAGCCATTTTTGGTGTGGATATTGACTCTTTTGGAAGGGGCAATTAGGTGATCAGAACCACCATTGCGGATGACATTGATGAAGCCATTTTCAGAAATGTGGTGTACATACCATGAAATTTCGTCGGCATGCCCTTCAATAACTACTCTATATTCTTTATTGGGATTGATGATGCCATAGACGGTTCCGTAATTGTCTATGTCCCAATCATCAATATAAGGCTTGATGTAGTCCAACCATACTTTTTGACCAGAGGATTCGAAACCGGTGGGCGAAGCATTGTTGAGGTATTTTTGAAGGAAAGACTCGGAATTGGGTGTAATGATGGACATTTTATACCTATTCGTTTTTTTTGTTAAGTGAATGTTTAAGCGTTTTTCATCTGTTCACTCCATAAATGGGGATTCTGGCGCCATTGTTTGAGCAAATCAATCTGATCAGATTCAATAATTCGTTCAGCTTGTGCTATTTCAATTAACGCATTGTAGTTACTCAAAGTATCCAGCGGGCAATTAGCTTCCTGAAAAGCTTTTACTGATTGGTCAAAACCATATGTGAATATAGCAAGAGTTGCTATAACATTACAATTTGCGGCCCTTAATGCTTCCACAGCTGCCAAACTACTTCCCCCTGTAGAAATAAGATCTTCAATCACCAAAACATTGGGCGTACCTTGGATCTGTCCCTCAATCTGGTTCTGGCGACCATGTGCTTTGGCTTTTGATCGTACATAGATGAAAGGAAGTCCCAATCTGTCTGCTAGCATAGCACCATGCGGAATACCGGCGGTGGCTACTCCAGCAATGTAATCGATGGGTACATCGTACTGCATGCATTTGTATTTGTGTACGAAGCATTCGAGCAGTTGGTTTCTGACAGCAGGATAAGATAAAGTCAGCCTGTTGTCACAATAGATTGGCGATTTTAGTCCCGATGCCCAGGTAAAAGGTTTTTGGGGACTCAATTTTATTGCATTTATTTGTAGTAATAAATTTGCAACCTCCGCTGCTATATTTTGATTTTCTATCATATTTCTATTTGTAACAAATTGGGGCAAATGTACAAAATATACATAAATGAAACGCCACTTTTCATAATACATGAAACAGAAATTAACAATTGGCCAAAAACAACACCTACTAATCTCTTAGCGCGCTATCCGGGCAAGCCTAAATTCTTATTGAATTACATCGATATGCTTGAAAAATCAAGGCGATACGAACAAGTGGCCTTGTATTACGAAGACATCGAACAACTTTGGGCAGACTTCCAAACGCAATTCAAATTAATTGAAGCGGCCGGGGGAGTAGTGAAAAATGAAAAGGAGGAAATCCTTTTCATCTTCCGAAGAGACAATTGGGATTTACCGAAAGGAAAAATAGATCCGGGAGAAACGCCTGAGATTGCTGCGGTAAGAGAAGTCATGGAAGAAACCGGCATCGACAATATTGAATTGGGCGAACTGGTCACCATTACTTACCATACATACAAACTCAAATCGAAACAGCGCATCCTAAAACGCACCTACTGGTACGACATGAAAGCTCCTGGCCAGGAATTGACCCCTCAAACCGAAGAAGACATCGAACAAGCAAGCTGGATGACACTAGATGCATTTAATCGCGAACCAAGAGTGGTTTATAAGAGTATAATAGAAGTGTTGTCTAGTGTAGAGGGCAGGGTGTAGGGTGTAGAGGGACTTAACTACCACTACACCCTACACTAAGAAATTTTTTTCAACTTTAAGCCCATTAACGCAATAATTGCTACCGCTTATCGTTCCGATTAGGTTATAGGAAAAAAGCACAACCTTGTATTTATTTTTTATAAATATTTTTAGGTAAATCATAATCACAAATACCTGTTAAATTAAGAGCAATGTTAATCCGTCGATTTGTAGCAGTGAGTTTCTTTTTGGTTATTGGAATTGGCAGTTTGTTGGCACAATCTTCTAATGATCAAAAAGAATTGCTTAACAGAACCCAGTTAGAAAAGCTAAAAAAGATCAAAGTTTTCGATGAAGCACAAGAATCAGTTAACTGGACTTTATTCATCGATGAATCTGAAAGATCTTTTTATGTAGATTTCGACCACTTTGACTTCAACTTGAAAGAAGTTTGCGTTAAAAATGCAAAAGGAGAAGTTGTTTTCAAAGAGTCCGTTTATCAACTTCCAGTAGACAGCATTTACGAATTTGATTTGAGTGCGTATCATAAAGGTTTGTACACCTTGGAAGTACGTTCTTTCATCGGTTCTCACTCTAAAGCTGTTTATGTAGAGTAGTTATCTTGTCATCTTTTTATCCTGTTATCTTGTCATTGCTTTCAAAAAAATATAACAGGATAAAAAGATGACAAGATGACAAGATGACAAGATGATCAATTCCTCCACAAGAAAGGAAACAACAACAAGCACATTCCTATCAATAATCCATCTATTGCTAGTAGTAGCGTCACATCTTGCTGAAAAGCAACGTTAATATCTCCTGCAGTACCCATTCTATCCATCATTTCCTGAGTCAGAAGGCTGCTTGATGATAATTTGATCAAAGTCAGAAGTATGGGTATAATGATGGGAAAACTGAGTATAGCCATTAGGGTAGCACTATTTTGGGCTTTCGAAGCGATGGCTGAGGTAAAAGTAAAAGCAATAGAAAAACCCACACTTCCCAACAGCAAGCCTACAATGAAAATATTGAGATTTTGGACCGGACTTTCCATCACAAAGCTGAAGCCCAACCAACAAAGCAGACTCAAGGCCAACATCAAACCAATATTGTAAATCATCTTAGAGAGAATGACTGCTATCGGATTGGCGATGATGTAGTAATACAATTGACGCTCGCTTTTTTCCAATATAAAACTCTTTCCGATGGCGTTAACAGCCGCAAAAAGAATGACTACCCAGAACAAGGCATTCCAACTGACCGCTTCCATTTCGACATTAGCAAAAGAGGTGTACACGATGAAAACGGTGGATAAAACGTATAGAATTATCCCACTTATCGCGTATTTTAGGCGAAATTCAAGCGTAAAGTCTTTTCTTAACAGACCAATGGTTTCCTTGAATAAGCTCATTCTGTTGTATTACTGTTAATTCTTTAATGTTTTTCGAATATTGTCGACAAAAATACTTTAGATTGATAAAGAAAAGAAATGAAGTTTATGAGTTTATCAGTTCATCTGTTTTAATAGGGGAGCATTAAAGTAGATAGCTGCAACTACTAACCTCATAAACTTATAAACTCATACACTAAAACTATAACTGGCATATGTATAAAACACTTGTTTTTTTTATATGCTTACCTTTTTTCATACAGGCAAAAACACTGCCCGCTGACTCTGGTTATTTCACAGTGGTTGCCCAAAAAGGGGATGGCATATATGCATTGATGCGCAAATACGAATTAGAAAGCTACACCTGCAATTTTGATCTTTTTTATTCACTCAATAATTTAAAAAAGAATGCACCGCTTTTCGTAGGTAAAAGCTATCAATTGCCTATAAAAACCTATAAATATAATGGCAAGTCCATACGCTCAACCATCGGAAATGACGATTGGGATACAGCCGTACGCATTCAAAAGTACAACGAACGTATGTTTGAGCGAACCCTTAAAACTGGTGATTACCGCAAAGACCTGGAACTTTGGGTGCCTCATCACGAAATCGCTTGTCCAAAAGCGGATTTAAAAATTGCTACACCTGAATCTCCACCGAAAGAAAAAGTGATAGGTGAAGCAAAGTTTGAGATTGGTAAAACTTCTAATACCGCCACAGGAGAACGTAAATTTCCAATTTTTGGATCAAAATATGCCTACACTCCTTTACAAAGCAACTCACTGAAAGGAAAGGTCTTTTACATTGTCAGTGGACATGGTGGCCCTGATCCCGGGGCAATTGGAACTAGTGGAAAAAATAGACTATGTGAGGATGAATATGCCTACGATGTAGCCTTAAGATTATGCCGCAACTTGATTGCTCATGGAGCTACTGCCTATATGATTACAAGAGATTATAATGATGGAATAAGAGATGGCCAGTACTTAAAATGTGATTCGGATGAAGTGCTTTGGGGAGATGTAGAAATGGTGACTTCACACAGAGCGCGTTTATTTCAAAGATCTCACATCATCAATACCTTGTATGAGCAAAATCGTAAGAGCGGAGTGAGTGATCAGAAATTGATTGTCATACATGTGGACTCTCGATCAAAACGACAACGAATAGATTTGTTTTTCTACTATAAAGAGGAAGGAAATTCTGGCAAAGCGCTAGCCAATAAGCTACAAAAGACACTAAAGAAAAAGTATGCCCAATACCGTCCATATCATGGTACTACCTCGGCACGTGACCTACACATGTTAAGAGAAACTGTACCTACTGGCGTATATATTGAATTGGGTAACATTAAGAATGCTGCTGACCAGCAGCGAATCTTATTGGAAAGCAACCGTCAGGCTTTGGCCAATTGGTTGTTTGAAGGACTTAGGTAGTTGTTGGTTGTTGGTTTTTAGTTGTTGGTAATATGAGGGTAGAGTGGAATTTATTCCACTACAAGAATAAACACAATCTATGCTTTAGATGCTGTAGTATCGTATGTACACTAACTCTTACTGACTGTATTCTTTGACCATTACTTAATTAGATCGTTGTAAAAAGAGATTTTCTATTTATCTGTAGGAGAGATAGGTCTAATGCATGCACATAGGATTCTTAAACTTTAGCTTCTGTTTTTACTCTGATTTTTTCACTACCGGGATAAATCCCGGCCAACCAACAACCAAATCAGTCTCCTTTAATCAAGTTGTCTTCAGCTTTCTTCATCTCATATGGAATCAAGGGATGATTCTGAATTTCCTTATCCGTTTGATAGGTACCTAAAGCATCATATACTACCTGATGAATCCTTCTACGTGTTTCTTGTCTATACATCAAAGGGTTTTTGATGTAAGGATGGATTCTGTTGGATAGAAAAATAAAGATCAAATCTTCGTCAGGATCTGCCCATACACAGGTACCTGTAAAGCCGGTATGGCCGAAGGTAGCTGGTGAAGCACTCTTTGCGACAGCTGATTCATTGGATCGATTGGGTTTGTCAAATCCGATGCCGCGACTGCTTCCCCTTTGTTTGCCGGTAAATTTCTTGATCGTTTCCGGAGAAAGATATACTCGATCTCCATAAGTGCCACCATCAAGAAGCATTTGAAAAATGACAGCTAAGTCTTCAGCGGTACTGAACAGACCGGCATGACCAGCTACACCGCCCATAAGGGCTGCTGTTTCATCATGCACATGTCCATGTACCAGCTGATGACGCCACCTTTTGTCCCATTGTGTAGGGACCAGTCTTTCTTTGTTGTAATATTTGCTTGGGTTAAATGTGGAATACCTGAGTCCTAGTGGATTGTAGTAAGAAAACTTACTCAATGCATCCAAAGATTGTTGGGTTTGTGCTTATATTATTTTTTGTACCAAATAGAAATTGACATCGCTATATCGTGTTCTTTTCCA
>JBCBCD010000329.1:5346-7330 GCA_038530915.1 Bacteroidota bacterium | reverse complement strand
AATGTCTCCAAATTGATAGATAAGCTCGGTATTGTACTGGAACCTAGTGCCGATTTTGCCATAGCTACGGATACCCATGCTATGACGAGTTTCTTCTCCTACAACATCACTGAATGCAGCAGTTGTAGATTGGAAGCCTAAGTAATAGACATCTATGCTTCTACCTATTATAGTAGATTTAGAAGTCAAAATCTTAGCGTTTATGCTCCACACTTTGGGATTGGTAGTTAACTGCTCAAAGAAATTAAAATCGTTATCGAAAGCACCAAAATCAATTTGAACTTCATTGCCATAGAAAGCACCTATTTTCACATTCTCATGATCAAAACTAATTTTCGCCATATCAAAAGCCCGTCTTACATTAGGCCCTACTCTTAGGTCAATCAAACGCCCCACGCCCAACTTCATTTCCTGGCGACCAAAACGAAAAGAAAATGGATTGGAAGAAGATGTTTTAAGCTCAATAAATCCTTGATGTAAATCTATGTCATCAGTCTGAAGAAAGCTTACTCCATCAGATTTATAACCATGTTGAAGTTCTCCAAAAAAACGTACGTGCTTGCCCAAATGGACATCAGTATGGAAGGTAATTCTTTGACTGTAGTAGTTTTGATTATTGTCTGCTAGCCAAGAGTTGTTTGTAAAGTGTTCAAACCTAGTTCTTAGTGAAGCACCAAAACTTAAATAAGAATTTCCCTCTTCATCTAAACGGATAAATTTAATTGCGTCTTGCCAAGTTAATTGAGTACTATCTTTAAGAAAGCTGTAGTCTTCTTTGGCTCTTTCGTCCTGAAAAGAGGCTCCTGTTTGACCATGAGCAAAAAGGGTAAAACAAATTAATAGTGTTAATAGTAAGCTGCTACGACTTATATCATTACCCATTTGACTTTTGCATTTGGCGAAGTATTAAATGTCTCTAGCTAAGTTATGGGAATGAAAATTTGTACGCATTAAGATATCTTAAGAAATGCGCTTGCCATCTGATTTTTTGCGATCACTTTTTAATTTACTTAAAGTTTCAGGAGCCACTCCAACAAAGGAAGCAATCATTCTTTGGGGAACTCTTTTGACAATATCAGGGTAAGTCGCTACGAAGTGATCATATCGTTCCATGGGTGTAGAACTCATAAACATAATGATTCGCATCTGCATCACTTCCACCCTTTTTCTCATTTTTTTCTTATCAATCATACTCACTTCCGGATCTTTTTCATGTATGGATATAACTGAATCCTCAAGGGCATCAATATAGAGATTACAAGCCTGCTCTGGTCTTATGGCATCACCAATAATCCAATCTTCCGGTGCAAACATGAAGATATGCTCTTTCCCATTATCATCGATATGATAGCTTCTAAGTAATCCGGAGTGAACCATGAAGACCTTTGTATTAAGTTCTCCTTTTCTTTGAAGGATTTCTCCTTTTTTTACTGTTGTTGTTTTCAAATGTTTAAGTGTTTCTGGAATGAAATTATTTAGAATAAAGTCTATTTTATATTGAAGAATTTAATTTTCTCAAAGGCTTACCAAACCTTGATTTAAATTAAGAGTTCATATTTTAGGAAGGTAAGTTATTCAAAGTAGCTTGATCACCATTTTATGCTGATGCATATTCAGAATCAGCTCTCAATGTTGGAGGTAATATGCCGAGCACAATATCTTTCTTATCAATACCTTGTTTAACTAATTCTTCAGCTATTAAAATATCTGTACGATTCTCTTGTATCCAAACTTTTCCATTGATGATATCAAAATGAAATATACAATTGTGAATATATTCTTCGTTATTAATCCAACCGATGCGTATTAATTGATAATGTCTTCCTTCAATATCTGCAATTACCTGACTTTTAACTGCGCTATTGCTTTGATCCCATTCTTGGGCATAACTGTTTAATATACCCACAACAATTTCTTCGTATTTCTTTAGTTTTTCCATTCTACAATAATTTTCTTAGCAATATCAAACACTATAAGTTTAACA
>JBCBCD010000329.1:0-5336 GCA_038530915.1 Bacteroidota bacterium | reverse complement strand
CCAAGGTCCGCCACAGGGAATAGCGGACTGCCAAATAAAAGTGGGAGTTTTTCAATTTTATTATAAGCAACATTAGGTAAAGCAAGATATAATATTCTTTCTCGCTCGTATTCTTCAAGACCAATTCTATAGTTTAGAAACTGACCTAAAGCAGTGTGACATTCTGAGACGGTACTTTCCTTCAAGAAACTTTTAATTTCGACTGCTATTTTTTGATTTCCTTTTTTTGCAGCAATCATTTTTTCTGCACCAAGATCTACCTTTTAAGTTACTCCTTGTGCTTCTATTATATATGGATCTTGAGTAATTTCCCAATCTTCCTTTCGCAATGCCTCAATAATATGATTGTGATATTTATCTTCGGCAGCCATAAAATATTTATTTCTTTTATCATCAATATAACAGATCTACCCATCATTCTCAAGAATTCTCCAAAATTGAACCATTTACCCCTTTCTGTTTGTTACTCCATGAAATTCGATCGATTCTATGGTGAAATTAAGCCTATAATCCATTACATAACTACTCAATCATTTATATCTTTGCGCATCATCCAAAGAATTGGCTAAAAAACTGTTTCATGTATAAAGAGTACAAAAACCTCAACCTGCCGGAAATAGATAAGGAAATACTGGCTTTTTGGGAAGAGCACAAAATCTTCGATAAGAGCATCGATCAACGTGATGCTGACAATTCTTTCGTTTTCTTTGAGGGACCACCATCTGCAAATGGTCGTCCGGGCATCCACCACGTTATTGCGCGTACGATTAAAGATCTATTTTGTCGTTACCAATCGATGAAAGGACATCGTGTAGAACGTAAAGGTGGTTGGGATACCCATGGTCTTCCTATTGAATTAAAAGTAGAACAAGAATTAGGTATTACAAAGGAAGATATTGGTACTAAGATTACTGTGGATGAGTACAATGACAAATGTCGTGAAACGGTAATGCGATATAAAGAAGAGTGGGATGACATCACTCGTAAAATGGGCTATTGGGTGGATTTAGACAATCCATACATCACCTACGAAAATGAATACATAGAATCTGTATGGTGGTTGTTACAACAGCTGTACAAGAAAGACTTGTTGTATAAAGGATATACGATCCAACCTTATTCTCCTGCGGCAGGAACTGGCTTAAGTTCACACGAATTGAATATGCCGGGAGCCTACAAAGAAATTCGTGATATCTCTGCTATTGCACAATTTAAGATCAAAGGCAAAGAGGATGAATATTTCCTGGCTTGGACAACAACGCCCTGGACCTTGCCTTCCAACACTGCACTTGCAGTTGGTAAAAACATTACTTACGTAAAAGTAGAAGCTTACAATCGCTATACTCAGAAGTTGACCAAGGTCATTATGGCCAAGGATCGCTTGAATGCTTATTTCACAGAAGCCAATCCCGATCTGAAACCAGAAGAGGTAAAACCTGGTAATAAGCCAATACCGTACTTGCGCATTGTGCAGGAAATGAAAGGAAGTGATTTGGAATTGATGGAGTATGAGCAATTATTGGATTACGTCACTCCTGAAAAGCCTGCTTTCAAAGTGTTGATTGGAGACTTCGTTTCTACCAGTGATGGTACCGGGATCGTTCACATTGCTCCTACTTTTGGTGCTGATGACTTTAGGGTAGCTCAGCAATATGATATTCCGCCCTTGGTAATTACGGATAAGTTTGGGAATCCAGCACCTTTGGTTGATAAGCAGGGGAAATTTGTGAAAGAGGTAACAGATTTTGCAGGACGCTACGTCAAAGACTATGGACAAGTAGAAGATCGTCCGGTAGACGCTGATATCGTTATCAAGTTGAAGCAGGAAAATAAATTGTTCCACTCCGAGAAATACATGCACTCCTATCCTCACTGCTGGCGCACGGATCGCCCGGTATTGTACTATCCATTAGATAGCTGGTTCATCAAGGCAGCCAGTGTAAAGGAACGCATGTATGAATTAAATAAAACCATCAATTGGAAGCCAGCTTCAACAGGAGAAGGTCGTTTTGGTAAGTGGTTGGAAAATCTGCAGGACTGGAACTTGTCTCGTTCGAGGTATTGGGGGATTCCATTGCCTATCTGGCGTTCAGAAGATGGACAGCACGAAATATGTATCGGCTCTATAGAAGAGTTGCAAGCGGCTGTTGATAAGGCCAATAAAGTATTGGGCAAAAATCAGGAAGTACCTAAAGATTTACACCGTCCATACATCGATGATGTTGTTTTGGTAGCTGAAGATGGTACTCCATTGAAAAGAGAACTAGATTTGATAGATGTTTGGTTTGATAGTGGATCTATGCCTTATGCACAATGGCATTATCCGTTTGAAAACAAAGAAATATTCGAACGTTCTTTCCCGGCAGATTTCATTGCAGAAGGAGTAGATCAAACGCGTGGCTGGTTCTATACCTTGCATGCTATTGCAACTATGGTTTTTGACAGTGTAGCATACAAAAATGTAGTTTCCAATGGTTTAGTATTGGATAAGGAAGGTCGTAAGATGTCAAAACGACTTGGAAACGCGGTAGATCCATTTGAGACCATTGGTAAATATGGAGCGGATGCTACCCGTTGGTACATGATTTCTAATGCACCTCCATGGGACAATCTGAAATTTGACCTGGACAACTTAGATGAGGTAAGACGCAAGTTTTTTGGTACCTTATACAATACTTATTCTTTCTTTGTATTGTATGCCAATATTGATAAGTTCGATTACAAAGAAGCGGATATTCCTTTAGAACAGCGTCCAGAAATTGATCGATGGATCATCTCTTTATTGAATACATTGGCTAAAGAAGTAAGTGCTGATTTTGCTGATTACGAACCGACTAATGCAACGCGTAAAGTAATGAGCTTTGTGGATGAGCATTTAAGCAACTGGTATGTACGCCTTTGTCGTCGTCGATTCTGGAAGGGAGAATATACAGAAGATAAGATAGCAGCTTATCAAACCTTATATACGTGTTTGGCAACCTTATCCAAATTAATGGCTCCGGTTGCACCTTTCTTCTCGGATTGGTTGTATCAAAATCTAAATAATGCGACGGGCTTGGAAAAACATGAGTCGGTACATTTGTCAGATTTCCCTGAAGGGGATGACAGCAAAATCAATAAAGCTTTGGAAGAACGCATGAGCTATGCTCAACGCATCTCTTCTTTGGTATTGTCATTGCGTAAGAAAGAGAAAAGACGTGTTCGTCAACCGCTCCAGAAGATCTTATTGCCTGTATTGGATGAAGGTTTCCATGATCAGGTAGAAGGGGTGAAAGATTTGATCCTTTCTGAGGTCAACATCAAAGAAATCGAATACATCAAAGATACTGAAGGCAT
Source organism: Bacteroidota bacterium (assembly GCA_038530915.1). Lineage (GTDB taxonomy): Bacteria > Bacteroidota > Bacteroidia > Chitinophagales > Saprospiraceae > JANQPA01. Next base: position 2,000 of record JBCBCD010000329.1, on the reverse strand, counting down.
TCTAAAGAAAAAGATCAAGCCTAACTTTAGAACCTTGGGGCGTCGTTTGGGCAAAAACATGAAAGCTGCTGGTCAGATCATTGCCAATATGTCTCAACAAGACATCGCATCTTTGGAACAAAACAACTTGTTCAGAATGGAGATTGGTGATGCTGTATACGACTTGACTTTAGAAGATTTTGAAATCACAGCGGAAGACATCCCGGGCTGGCAAGTAGCTACCGATGGGTCGTTGACAGTAGCATTGGACATGACTTTGACCGATTCATTATTGGCAGAAGGAATGGCCAGAGAATTGGTCAATAGAATCCAAAACATTCGGAAGAATAGAGATTTTAATGTCACTGATCAAATCAAAATCAACTTGCAGTCTCAGGAAGAAATAGCTAAAGCAGTAGCAGAATTTGGAGATTACATCAAAAGCGAAACCTTAGCTCAAGAATTGAACCTGGTCAATCAGGTAGAGGGCGAAGAATTAGAATTGCCTGAAGATATCAAAGTGAATATAGAAGTGGAGTTGGCTTGATTGATATTCTCATGCTGTTATGTTGTCATGCTCTCATTTTTTTACTAAAAACTTTATGAGAACATGACAGCATAATAGCATAATAGCATAACAACATGGACTTAGCTTGCTTTCGTTCCATTCACAATCTCATCCATAAGAGCTTGTGTTTCGGACATTAAGTTTTCATCCTTTAAAAACTTAGCGGCTTCCAACTTACCTTTTAAGGCACGCATTCTTTTAGGGCCACGTTTCAAAGCGTAATCAAACTGTTTCAAAGCATCTTCCGCTCTTCCTTTTTCCAAAAGCCATTCGCCATACAATTCAAAGGTAGGCTTTACGATGATTGGAGGTCCATAGCTATAAGTTACGGTAGATTCTTGCTCCACCGCTTTTTGGAGGAGTGCTTCGGTTTTTTTATCATCCTTATTCATCCATGCTTGTAAGGCCATCAGCTCGGTCTCGAATATTTCAGAATGGTCGATGTCTTGTTTGTTAGGAAGGTTTCTGGCAGCACCGCCAGCATTACACAAAGGAACGCCTTCATCAGAAACCAATAAAGCAGCATTGGTTCTTTTCTTATTGATTTCCTTGATGGCAGCTTCTAGTTGTACAGCGTCATTTTGTTTGAAAGCGATCATACCATCAATGAAATGATCAGCTGCCTGAGTAACGACATTCAGGTCCTCTTTATCCGTTTCAATAGCATTGAATGGAGAATCCCAATTGTCAGTTTCTACTAAGTAGGTACCTTTCATTTCAATCATGTAAGATCTTGCTCTTCTTGTGGGATCTTCAGGAACATATTGTTGCATGCCTTTCATGATTTCATCAGCTGCAGCTATATCTCCTTTTTGCAAAGCGCCGTACATCCACCAGTGATAAGCGTGGTAAGAGCGAGCACCCGATTTTAATTCTTTTCTCGCCATACGATTCACGCTGGCATTGTAGGAATCAATATTCGAAGCTATTACCTCGTCCCACATACCTAGTGCCACATAAATGTGTGAGGGCATGTGTAAGGCATGAGCTGCGTCAGGAGCTACTTTAGAATAATTATTAGCAGCGGTAATGGCTTTGACCGCGTTATTTGGGTCATCATAAGAGTGGATCAAATAATGAAGCGCTCCGGGATGATTGGGGTTTTCTTTTAGGATCCCCTGAGCAATGACAGCGCCTTGCTCATAGATCTCATCATCACGACCTACTTTTACCGAACCCAATAATGATAGTGCATAGAAAGCAGCTACTTCCTGGTTGTTAGGATATTTTTTATTTAAGGCTTTCATGTGCTTGGAATAGGCAATATCTCTGTCGTATTTTGTGCCTTCACCATAAATGAGTTCTACAGCACCTAAAAGATCTTTTTCCAAGTCGTTGTTACACTTAGCCAAACGTTCCTCTTCTGTTTTACCAATCTTTTCCAAGGCAGCTTTTCCTTCCTCATAATCTTGTTCACGCCACAAACCGTGATTATAGGTCATAGCTTCACCCC